>CAZLUZ010000018.1:0-37697 GCA_964562825.1 uncultured Akkermansia sp. | reverse complement strand
GGGCGTCGAGAATCTTGCAGAGCAGGGGGAACCGCTCCCCGTCCGGCGCTTCGGGTCCACCTATCTCTGCCCGGAGCGCCTGGTCGGCCCAGATCTGACGCAGCGTCTTTCCCGCGAAATCACTCCCCATCACGACCGAATCGGCATCTTCGCGGGCCGTGACCTCCCACGACTCCCCGTAGGGTTGGCCATCGTCCGGGAGGCGTCGGCCGAAGCGGGTCTCCAGGTTTCGTCCTCCCCAGACTCTCCTCTGATAGATGGGCTCGAAGCGCAGAAGGTCGCCGTTTTTCATATCGATCTATCCCCTGCCACCGATTTTGGGGAAATCCACTCGCAAAACCCGGGGAAACCGGCCACACTTTTGTTCCATGGATCCCGAAATCAAAGAGCGCTTCGACGAGTTTATCCGCAAGCGTGGACTGCGCCGGACCGGCCAGAGGGATCTGATCGTGGAGGCGGCCTTCTCCTCGGACGAACACTTCACCGCCGAAGAATTGTGGAGCCGGACAAGGAAACTCGATCCCAAGGCCTCCCGCGCCACGGTCTACCGCACGATCGCCCTGCTCGAGGAGAGCGGTCTGCTCCGCGAGATCGACCTGGGCAAGGACGAGCGGGTTTACGATCCGAATTTCCTCGAATCGCCGGATCACAATCACCTCATCTGTGTCGACTGCGGTAAGGTCATCGAATTCGAAGACCAGAACGCGGTCGTCCTCATCGACTGCATCACCAGGCGACTCGGGTTCCGTCCCTCCACGAAGTCGATGCGGATCGAAGCGTGCTGCGATCAGCTGCGCAAGGAGGGAATGTGCCCCCACCTCATCGAGATGAGGCTGGGCAAGGCGAGGACCTGAATTCCGCCGGTCCCGAACGGGCTCCGGACGCGGAGACGCCGGGGCTTGCCCCTTTTCAATCCAGGCGAAATCGGCTAGGTCTCTGCATGGTCGATCTGTTCCGTCCTCTGTTCGCCGGGTTCGCCGCAATCCTTTTCGCCGGCGCCGGCACCGCGCTCCGCGCCTCCGAGGTCCTCCCTCGACCCAACATCCTCTGGATCACGGTCGAGGACATGAGCCCCACCCTCGGCTGCTACGGCGACCGTTTTGCGCGGACTCCGCATATCGACCGGTTCGCCGAGGAGAGCGTGCTCTACACCAACGCTTTCGCCGCCTCTCCGGTGTGTTCCCCATCGCGGTCCACCCTGATCACCGGACTCTACAACGCCACCATGGGAACCCACCAGATGCGCTCGGCCAATCACCTGCCCTCGGGGGTGCGGGGCTTTCCCGCCTACCTCAAAGAGGCGGGCTACCACACCACGAACAACGTGAAAACCGACTACAACTGCGCCGAAGCGCCCCGGCTCATCGCGGAATCCTGGGTCGAGTCCAGTCCCGCAGCTCACTGGCGCTCGAGAAAAGAGGGACAACCCTTTTTCGCTGTCTTCAACGACATGACCACCCACCAGTCCCGAACCATGGTCTGGCCCCATGAGGTCTTTCGCGAGCACATTCAAACGCAGCTCCCCGAGGACCAGATCAGCGATCCTGAGTCCGTCCCCCTGCCCGCCTACTATCCGGATACCGCGGTAGTGCGACGGACCATGGCCCGCTACTATGACTGCGTCGCCGCGATGGATGCCAACGTGGGTCGCCTCCTCGCCGAGCTGGAGGAGGACGGTCTGGCCGACGACACCATCGTGTTTTTCTTTTCCGATCATGGCTCCGGCCTGCCCCGACACAAACGCCTCCTCCACGACTCCGGGATGCGGGTTCCGCTGATCATCCGATTTCCCGAAAAATTCCGGCACCTCGCCCCCGCGGTCCCGGGCTCGCGCCTGGATCGCCCGGTGAGCTTCGTCGATTTCCCCGCCACCGTGCTGAATCTGCTCAAGCTGGAGATTCCCGCCTCGATGCAGGGCATCCCTTTTCTCGGTCCGGACTCGTAGAGGGATCGTGAGTTCGTCTACGGGACGCGCGACCGGGTCGACGAGGTGCTGGAAATGGCCCGATCGGTGCGCGACCGCCGCTACCTCTACATTCGCAATTACATGCCCCATCTCTCCCCCAATCAGCCCAGCGTGTTTTCCGATCTCGGCGAGATTCGGAGAGAGATCACCGAACTGGCGGAGACCCGTCCCGATACCTTGACTCCCGCTCAGCTCGCCTATGCCGGCCCGGACAAACCGGTCGAGGAATTCTATGATTGCCAGACCGATCCCGAGAACGTGCACAATCTGCTCGAGGGCGAATTGACCAAGGAACAGGAGGGAGCCCTGGCTCGCCTGCGGGAAGCCTTCGCCGCTTACCGCGCCCGCATCGGAGACCTCGGCGCCCTGCCCGAGACGACGATGCGGCGTATCGGGCGGGAGGAGGATGCCCCGATTCGCGATGTGGTCCGGGGCGAAACGAACCATTCCCCCGACCTGGGCGCCGCCTGGGCCGCGGCCGATCTGGTGGGGAGCGCGGGAATCGAGGAACTGATCGGCAATCTTTCCAGCACCGATCCGGCGATCCGCTACTGGGCCATCGTGGGACTGCATGCCGGTCACGCCGAAAACGAGGCAGCGCAGAGGATGGCCGCGGATCACCTGGAGGACGTCGCCCCCGAGGTGAGGATCGAGACCGCATTCTGGCTGACCGCGGCCTCCGACCCCTATCGCGAAGCGGCGCTCGATCGACTTTCCGCCGAGACCGCCAACGAGAACTGGTGGACCGCACTTCAGGCCTGCCGGGCCATCGAACTGCTCGGCGAAAAGGCGATCACCCTCGTCCCCGTGATGCGGGAGCTTCACGAACAGACCCGCCACAAGGAGGGGGACGAAAATCTCTTCATCGCATTCTCCACCAGCGCTTTCCTCGATGGACTGGGCGTGGAGATCGAGCCCTGGGATTTCTCCCCACAGTGAACACCCCGCCAGGCCCCATCTCTTTATTCGCCCCATGATGAAAGCGTTCTCCCTCGTCACGCTGACCCTCTTCGCCATCGTTCCGGTCTCCCCGGCCGATTGGCCCGAATTCCGCGGCCCACGCGCCGACGGCACTGTGCAGGGCCCCCTGCCGACCCATTGGGGAGAGGGCCACAACGTCACCTGGAAAACCGCCATCCACGGGCAGGGGTGGTCGACACCGGTAGCGGCCCAGGGTAAGATCTGGCTGACCACGGCGGCGGTGGATGGGACCAGCATGTCGGTCCTGTGCCTCGACTACGCCACCGGCGAGATTCTCCACGACCGCGTTCTCATCACCAGCGACAATCCCGAGCCGCTGGGGAACAACATGAACTCCTACGCCTCCTGCTCGCCGGTGCTGGCCGGTGATCATGTCTACCTGCACTTCGGCAGCTATGGGACTTTCTGCGTCGATACGAAAAGCTTCGAGGTGCTCTGGGCCCGTCGCGACCTCCGGTGCAGTCATTGGAGGGGGCCCGCCTCTTCGCCGGTCGTGTGGAAGGACAAGCTGATCCTCACCTTCGACGGCGCCGACCAGCAATATCTCCTGGCCGTGGATCGCACCACGGGAGAAACCCTGTGGCGGACCGACCGGTCCATCGATTTCGACGATGAGAGGGATGGGATCCCGGCAAACTCCGGCGATATGCGCAAGGCCTTCGGCACGCCGCTGATCGTGGAGAAAGAGGAGGGGGCAATCCTGGTTTCGAATGCGGCGAAGGCGGCCTACGGCTATGACCCGGACACCGGCCGGGAACTCTGGCATATCCGCTACAGCACCCACTCCCCCTCCTCCCGCACCGTTTATTGTCCGGAAAACGAGCTTCTCTTCATCAATACCGGCCTGGGCAAGGCCGAAGTGTGGGCGGTGCGGCTGGACCCGAGCGCTCGCGGCGACATCTCCGAGAGCCATCTGGAGTGGAGAATCATCAAACGCACCCCGAAACGGTCCTCTCCAGTGCTGGCCGAAGGCCATCTCTTCTTCGCCAATGATGCGGTGGCCAGTTGCGTCGACCCGGAGACGGGAGAGATCCTCTGGTCGGAGCGAGCCGGCAGCGATTACTCGGCATCGCTCCTCGCCGCAGACGGCAGGGTCTATTTCTGCGACGAGGATGGCCTCTGCACGGTGACGGCAGCTTCATCGACCTTCGAGAAGATCGCGGAGAACCGGCTGGACGCGGGGATGATGGCGTCGCCCGCCGCCTATCGCGGCTCGCTCCTGCTCCGCACGCTTACCCATCTTTACCGGATCGACGATTCCTCACGGTGAGGCGAGGCGAATCAGGCTGCGGCGGACAACAGTTTGCGCGCCAGAGCCTCGGATTCCTCGCCGATCCCCCCCAGCATCCGGGACAGTTCCCCGATCCTTTCCTCTCCGTGCACCGGTCGGATCCGCGAAACGGTGACCCCGTCCTCGACCTCCTTCTGCACCAGAAAATGCATCGCGGCCCGAGCTGCCACCTGGGGCATGTGGGTGATGGAGATCACCTGGTGCTTTCGTCCCAGAGCCGCCATCTTTTCCCCCACCGCACCGGCGATCTCACCCCCGACATTCGCGTCGATCTCGTCGAATACCATCAGCGGCGTGTCGTCGCGGTCCGCGAGCGCGCTTTTCAATGCCAGCATCACCCGGGACATCTCACCACTCGAAGCGATGATGCGCAGCGGACGCAGCGGTTCTCCCGGATTGGGTCCGAACTGAAAATCCACCGTCTCCAGGCCCCAGGCCTTCGGCACATCGTTGGGCTGCAGCTCCACTTCGAAAATCGACTGGCGAAAGCCGAGCCCCTCGAGATGGGAGACGATTTCCGCCGTCAGTCCCGGCTGGGCCGCGGATCGCTTGGCGCTGAGTTCCCGGCCCGCGGCGTCGACCCGCCCCCGAGTCTCGCGCAGGATTCCCTCGAGGCGGGCGATCTCCGCATCCCGGTTGTCGATTCTCTCGAGGCGGCCCCGGGCCTCGCGCTCGTGAGCGAGCACGTCGGCGACGGTGGGCCCGTATTTGCGCTTGAGCGTCTCCACCTGGTCGATCCGGTTTTCCATGGCGACCATCTCGGCCGGATCGATCTCCAGTTCCTCCATGTACTCCTGGAGATTCTTCTCCAGTTCCTCGATCTCGACCCGTGCGGAATCAAACCCCCCGGTGAACTGTCCCGAATCGGGATCGAGCTTCTCCAGGTCGCGCAGGTAGCGCTGTGCCTCGGAGAGGGAGTGCACCGCCCTCTGGATGGAGCTCAACGAGTTGGTCGAGGCATCGGCGAGACGGGCACCGTTCCGGGCCTGGCTGTAGCGCCTCTCCAGCTCCTGGATCTCCCCCTCGTCCAACCCGGCGGAAGAGATTTCCTCCACCTGGTAGCGGAGCAATTCCACCTCCTGCCGACTCGCCGAGCCGATGCCCCGGAATTCCTCCAGTTCGCGTCCGGCGCGCTCCCAATCCCGGTAGGCCCGGGTGTATGCCTGGAGTTCCGCCGCGGCCTGGGCGTAGGCATCGAGCATGCCGAGCTGACGCTCCTGAGAGAGCAGGGTCTGGTGCTCCTGGGGACCATGGAGATCGATGAGCAATTGCCCCAGGCGTTTCAGCACCGACAGGGTGCACGGGGAACAGTTGACGAACTGGCTGTTTCCCGATCCGAAAACCCGCTTGACCACCAGGGAGGTTCCGTCGCAGGGGTCCAGCCCGCATTCCCCGAGCAGATCGTTCACCTGGTCCAGGTTGGCCGAAAGATCGAAGACAGCCTCCACGGTGCAACTCGACTCTCCCCGGCGAATCAATTCGTGATTGGCCCGCTCCCCGAGGATCAGCTTGAGCGCACCGACAATCATGGATTTCCCGGCTCCGGTCTGACCGGTCACGCTGATCAGGCCCGGCCCGAGCTCCCAGATCAGGTCGTCGACCAGGGCGAGATTCTTGATTTTCAGAACGGCGAGCATTGTGACAGAAACGGTTCTGGACTATGGATCAAACCGTAGATACTTGCAATGTCGGCGGATTTTGAAATCGTCTTTCTCGGCACCGGGACGTCGATCGGCGTTCCCGTGATCGGGTGCGGCTGCGAGGTCTGCATTTCGGACGATCCCCGAAACAAACGGCTCCGGTCATCGATTCTGGTGAAATCGCCCGGCGGTATCTTCGTGGTGGATACGGGGCCGGATTTCCGCCAGCAATGCCTCCGCGAGGGGATCACCCATCTCGACGCCGCCCTTTTCACCCACGCCCACAGCGACCACATCATGGGTTTCGACGATCTCCGCCGGTTCACTGTGATGGAGCACGAGTCTCTCGATGTCTATGCGACGCGTGCCTGTATGGGCCGCTTGACCGATGCCTTCGGATACGCCTTCGACGGCCAGAACCGCTACTGGGGCTACCTAAAACCCCGCCCCCATCTCATCGAACGCGCCTTCACCGTCTGCGGTTGGCGGGTGCTCCCCCTGCCGGTGCAGCACGGCAAGGTGGAAACCATCGGTTTCCACTTCGAGTGGGAGGACGGCCCCCGGTTCGCCTACATACCGGACGCAAAGGTTCTCGAAACGCCCACCCGCGAGGCGATCCGGAATATCCCGCTGCTCATCCTCGACGGGCTCCAGATGAAGCCTCACGCGACCCATCTCTCCATTCCCGAGGCGGTGGAAGTGGCCGCGGATTCCGGGGCCGGACGCACCTGGCTGACCCATTTCTCCTGCCGGGTGAACTACCGGAAAATCCAGCCGGAGCTGCCGGATAACGTGCAACTGGCGTGGGACGGCCTGCACCTCGATACCATATCGGGTAGGCCGATCACCGGAGTCCCCTGCGCCCCTCCAGCGCCCGCAGCAGGGTGAGTTCGTCGGCGGAATCCAGGCCTCCTCCCACCGGGATGCCATGAGCCAGGCGGGTGATCTCGATTTCCAGGCCCGACAGTTCCTCTCCCAGGTAGTTGGCGGTGGCCTCACCCTCGACGTCGGCGCCCAGGGCGAGAATGACCTCGCGGACTCCCCCGTCACCGAGGCGCGTTTTCAGCTCAGCGATGCGGAGATCGTCGGGCCCCACGTTATCCAGGGGCGAAATCTTGCCCCGGAGCACGTGGTAGTGTCCCCGGTAGGCACCCGAGCGCTCCAGGGGAAGGATATCGGTGGGCTGCTCGACGACGCAGAGGCTCTCCCGGTCGCGACCCGGGGTTTCGCAGATGCGACAGCCCTCCTCCGGCGAGGCGAAAAACCCGCACACCCGGCACTCTCCCACCTCCACTTCCGCCCGTTGCAATGCCCGGGAGAGAGGTCCCGAGACCTCCGCCCCATGCTGGATCAACCAGACGGCAATCCTTTCCGCGCTCTTCGGGCCGACCCCGGGCAGTTGTTTCAGGCAGGCAATCAACTCCTTGATGGGAGCGGGATAATCGACGTGGGCCATCGGGAGCAGATCACAGTTGTTCGAGAAGCCGGGAATGACCTCCCTCGGTCAGTTCCTGGAGCGTCTCGTCGAGATCGGCTCCTCCCGCCATCTTTTCCTGGGTCTTCTGGATGAAGAAGTTGAGGGGACGATCCAGGCGACCGGGCAGCCGCGAACGGGAAAAGTTATCCAGAGCTTCCCGGTAGTTGCCCTCCCGGTACTTGATCATCCCTTTCCAGAAATGGTCCCTGAGGAGTCGGCTCTCCTCGTCGAATTTTTCCCGCAGGGCGATGATCTGGTAGATCTCGATCATGCGGCCGGACTCGGGATCATAGAACATCTCCATGGGCCGGACCTCGGCGAAGTCGCGGACGAGACGCAGCGTCTGGGGACCGATCATGAGATCCGAACCGTAGCGCCGATTCGCCCGGGCCAGTCGGCGGCTGAAATCGACCGGAGCCCCCACCCCGCTGAGAAAGAAATGCTCCTTTGATCCGTAGATGCCCGAGGTCACCTTTCCCGAACTGAGGCCCACCCCGCACTCCAGTTCCACATACCAGCGGGTCTGAAATTCCTCGTCGAGGGTGCGAAAGCACGAGCGCAATTCCAGGGCGGAGCGGATCGCCTGCTCGGCATGAGACCGTGAGTCGCCGAGGAGACCGTAGAAGGCGCGGACCTCATCGGGACCGGATTCGTCCAGATAGGCTCCGTGCGAGGCGAGGAATCCGGAGGTCACCCGCCGGAAAAGATTGGTCATTTTGAGCACATCTCCCGGTTCCAGACGGGAGGCCCTGGCGTTGTGCTCGAAGAGTTGGCAGGTCAACACGGTGACCTCGCGGCTGCCGCCCTCGAAGGCGGGCGGCCGGGGGGCTTCCATCAATTCCTGAAAGGTGCTGTGGGATACCCGATTCCCCAGCACCGCCTCCAGCTTCCGTTTCCGCGTGCCCAGCTCCGTCCCGGAGAAGGCGATCGCCGTGGTCGCCCCAACCACCAGTGCGGCGATCGAGGAAAACGGCTCGAAGAAAAACCCGTAGAGAGCCAGGGTGGGCGAGATGCCGAAGGTGATCGCGACGAAAACGAGCAGCACGATCACCTTCTGGGCCAGTTGCGGGAGGTCGCTGAGGCACCACGCCGACCAGAGAGAGAGTGCCGCGATCACTGCGACCTCCACCCAGACCAGGCGGTTCACCGAATCCGGTTGAGGAAAAAAATTTCGCGTCTCGAACTGCTGCAGCAACCACGTCCCCGCGGGCTCGAAAACGCGAAGAAAATACAGGACGAGGACCACGGCGGCCCCGAGAGCCCCCAGGCCGATGGAAATGAGAAAGAAACGCCTCATGAAACGGGGAAGGCGAGAGGACGCCGCAACGTCTCCCGCCGGAAGATCCTAATTGCCGGGACGGCAAACACAAAAACAATTTTCCTCACCAACGGTTCGGGAGGAGTGCTTCTTGGTGAAATGCCCCGCGGCGGCGGCGCGAATCAGGCCATGATCTCCCCGATGGGTTCGGCGCCTTCGACACCGACGAGGCGATGATCGAGTCCGCCGTAGAAGAAGGTCAGGTGGTTGGGATCGAGCCCCATGAGGGCCTGGATGGTGGCGTGCAGATGCCTGACATGCAATCGATTTTCCACGGCCACGGAGCCGAGTTCGTCCGTCTGCCCGATGGAAATCCCTCCCCTGACGCCCCCGCCGGCCATCCACATGGTAAAGCCATAGCTGTTGTGGTCTCTTCCCGTCCCACTCGCGTATTCCGCGGTGGGTTGGCGCCCGAACTCCCCACCCCAGACGATCAGGGTCTCATCCAGCATGCCGCGTCGCTTCAGGTCGGTGATGAGCCCGGCGATGGGCAGATCGGTGGCCCCGGCGTGGAGATTGTGGTTCGTCTCCAGGTCTCCGTGCGCATCCCAGTTGTGGTCGTTGTGGGCGCCCCCGGAGTAGATCTGGATATACCGCACGCCGCGCTCGACCAGCCGGCGGGCGAGCAGGCATTTCCTCCCGAAATCCTCCGTCTCCCGGCGGTCGAGACCATAGAGAGCCCGGGTCTCCGCCGGTTCCGCATCCAGATCGATGGCCTCGGGGGCGGTTGCCTGCATCTTGTAGGCCAGTTCGTAGCTGTCGATCCGGGCGGAGAGATTCGTGTTGTCGAATCGCGAACTCAGGTGACCGGCGTTGAGATGATTCAGGGAATCGATCAGCATGCGCTGTTCCGTGGATGGCATGCCGTTCCAATTCTTCAGGTTGAGGATGGGATCTCCCTGCGATCGGAACACGGTGCCCTGGTAGGACGCCGGCATGAAGCCGGAGGTCCAGTTCTTCGCTCCGGAGATGGGGCCGCCGCTCTGGTCGAGCATCACCACGTAGCCTGGCAGGTTTTCGTTCGCCGACCCCAACCCATAGTTCAACCAGGATCCCAGGGACGGTTTTCCGCTGATCAGGCTACCCGAGTTCATCATGAGAAGCGCCGATCCGTGGATCGGCGAATCCGCCGTCATCGAGTGGAGAAATGCGATATCGTCGACACAGCGACCCACGTTGGGGAACAGGTCCGAGACCCACTTTCCGCACTCGCCGTACTGCCGGAACTTCCATCGCGGTTCCACGATCCTTCCCTGGTTCTTTTTTCCGGCGCGGCCGAAGGTCTTTACCTCCACCGTCTTCCCGTCCATCCCGTACATGCCGGGCTTGTAATCGAAGGTGTCAATGTGGCTGGGACCGCCATACATGAAGAGAAAGATGACGTGCTTCGCCCGCGGCGGGTACATGGTGGCTTTCTCTTCGAGAGGATTGCGAAATCCCGCCTGGCCCTGACCGGCGCGGGACCGGGAAAAGAGACCATCGCCGGCGAGCATCCCCCCCAGCGCCAGCGCGGGAAAGCCGCCGCCGACGGTGTGAAGAAACTCGCGACGCCTCAGATTGCCGCAAAAGGAGTTTTTCTTGCCACTCATCGTTTGGTGCGAGTTGCTGCCGGTTTCCGGAAGGCTTCATCCCTGGTGGAAAGGGATCAGTCCAGGTAGATAAATTCGTTCAGGTTGAGGGCAAGGAGCGCGATTCGGTCCATGGCCTGGCGCTCGTCCAGCCCCGCCTCCTCCCGCAGCCGCCGATAGAGGTCGAGGCATTCCTCGATCTCGACGCCGTCGGGCGCCCGCTGGGTGACCAACTCCAGGGCACTGGCGATGCGTGCCTCGACCGAGTCCGCTCCGCCTCCGACCCGTTCCGAGAGCGAGGCGGCCCGTTCGTTGACGAAGCGGGAGTTGAGCATCATGAGCGCCTGGTTCGATACCGTGGTGGAGAATCGCACCGCGCAGGGAGAGTCCGTTTGGGCCTGATCGAAATCGGCCATCATGGGATGACGCAGACTCCTTTTCACATGGATGTAGAGCGAGCGGCGGAAGTGATCGGATGTCTCTGGCGAGATCGGCCATCCTTTGCCCGGCCGAGAGGCAGTCGCCAGGACGGCCTCGGGCAGGGGGGGATAGACCCATGGACCGCCCACCTTGCGCTCCAGCTCCCCGGACACGGCGAGGATGGAATCGCGCAACTCCTCGGCGGTGAGACGCCTCATGTTGTTGCGCCAGAACAATCGATTCGTGGGATCTTTCTCCAGGTGATGCGAGTCGGGTTCACTCGACATCCGGTAGCTCCGGCTGTGCAGGATGAGGCGGTGCAGATCTTTCATGCCCCAGCCATCGTCGATGAAGCGCGCCGCGAGCCAGTCGAGGAGGAGGGGGTGGGTCGGTTTTTCGCCCAGCGCCCCGAAATCCGAGGAGGTGGGCACGATGCCCCTGCCGAAGTAGTGCTGCCAGACCCGGTTCACCGCGACTCGCGCCGTGAGGGGATGGTCGGAAGAGGCGATCCATTTGGCGAGGGCGAGTCGGCGCCCCGAGGATTCCCCGCCATCCCAGGAGACGGGCTCGGCCATCGCCGGGATGGGGGCGTTGCCTGCCGCACCAAAAACCGCGGGAAAAGCGGGATCGACCCGTTCCCCCGGGGCATGGGCACTGCCTCGCAGGTGGACGTGGAGCGGAGGCGCCTCCCGGCCCCGTTCCTGAACCACATTGAGTGGTTCCCCCACGGTCCGGCTCTCCCAGCCGCCAATCTCTTTTTCCAAGGCGAGATACTCGCCGTAGAGGTCGCGTCCGAAGTGCGCTTCGATCCGGGAGATCAGTTCCTTCCCTCCGCCCGCGGCAACAATGGCCTCGATCTTTCGGGAATCCCGGGGCGCGGTGCGCAGTCCCGCATCGATAAACGGGGCGCCCGTCCGATTGCGGCCGCGAATCGCCAACACGTTCCGCCCCGTCTGGAGCACGTCGATCGCCTCGGGTCCGAGACGGATCGAACGGTAATCCGGCAGGGAACCGCGCCCCCGATGAATCTCGAACCCGTTCAGGTAAACCTCCACATCGTCGTCGTGGCAGATTTCCAGAACGAGTCTGCCGGGCAGTTCCTCGAGGCCGAAGTGAGCGCGCATCCAGATGTCCCCGGAGTCCCAGGGTGTTCGGACCGGACGCTCTCCCGAGCCGCGTCCGAAGCCGCCCTTTCCTGCATACCACATTTTGTCGCGGAAGCCGACCTCCTTCCAGTCGGGAGAGGGCTCTCTCACCGTGTAGACCCAACTCGACGGGTTCTCTTCCCGGCCATCGCGAACCAACTCCCGGCCGCCGCCTCCGCCGGACTTTTCGTCCGATGCCACGCGATCGAGAAAGCCGCGGAGTTCCCGCTCGAGGCGCGCCTGTTCGGACCGAAGAGAGGCGAGCTTCTCCCCGCGACGTTGCTCGAAGGCGGCCTTTTCCGCGGCGTCGGCCCAGTGGTGGATGGTCCCCGGGGTCTGGTAGTGCGTCACCCCGTGGAAGAAACTCATGAAGGAGTAGTAGTCCTTCTGGGAGAAGGGATCCGCCTTGTGGTCGTGACACCGGGCGCAGCCCAGGGTGGTGGCGAGAAAGGTTTCGGATGTCACCAGGACATTGTCGGCCAGCAGGTCATACGCGTGCTGCTTGCGGTCCGCGGGTTCGTCGTCCCACTGCATCAGCCGGTGATACCCGGTCGCGGCGAGCGAATCCCTGGTCCGATCTTCGATCTCGTCGCCGGCCAATTGCTCGATGATAAATCGGTCGTAGGGCAGGTCCGCGTTGAAGGCGTCGATCACGTAGTCGCGATATTTCCAGATCTGCGGTTTGGGATTGTCCCGCTCGAACCCGTTGGATTCGGCGTACCGCACCAGGTCGAGCCAGTGCCGCGCCCATTTTTCGCCGAAATGGGGGCTGGCCAGCAGCTTTTCCACCAGCTCCGCGTAGGCCTTTTCGGGGTCCTCGGCGCTCGCCGAGACGAACTGCCTCACCTGTCCGGGCGTCGGGGGAAGTCCAATCACATCGTAATACACCCTCCTCACCAGCGCGGCGGCCGGCGCGTCGGGGATCGGTCGCAAACCCGCCTCCTCGAGGCGGGCGAGCACGAACTGATCGACGGCGTTCGCGACCCAGGCTCCCTCCGCGACCGGGGGAGGTCCGGTCCGATTGAGCGGGCGATAGGCCCACAAGTCTCGATCGTCTTCGCTGATGGTGAAGCCGCGCTCGAGTTCCGAGGCAGCGCCGCGGATCTCCAGTTCCGGATCGTAGGGGGCTCCGCGCCGGATCCATTCCTGCAGGATGGCCAACTCGGCGTCCGGCAGCTTGGCCCGGGGCGGCATCTGGTGGTGCTCGTCCTTGTAGCTCACCATCTCCAGGAGAAGGCTTTTCTCCGGATTTTCGCCATCGTAGCCGGGCCCGAATTGTCCTCCCCGGAGCAGCCCCGCGCGACTGGTGAGACGAAACTCTCCCCGGAGGTGGTCCTCTCTGCCGTGACAGCGAAAGCAGTTCTCCTCCAGGATGGGATGCACCCGATCCCTGTAGAAAGCCTCCCCCGACTCCTCTGCGCCCGCGATTGAGACGATGAGAAGCAGCAGGGATACAGGCAGGGTCAGCTTCATTTTGGGAGGATCTCGGTCACAGTGGCGCAAACCGGGGCGCGCGAACAATGGCGTATGCAGGGAACGGGGCTCGGCCCCAGGCCGCGGCGCGAACCAAGGTGGTGCTCCGCGGAGGGAGACTCCTCACCAGCTTTCCTTGATCCGATCCGCCACCCAGAAGCTCACCGCCATGATGGTGAGACTGGGGTTGTAACCTCCGTTGTTGGGGAGCAGACTGCCGTCGGCCAGGTAGAGATTCTCGATCTCGTGCACTTGACCGTTACGGTCGGCGACCGAATTGGCGGGGTCCGTGCCCATGCGACAAGTGCCGGCCTGGTGTTGGCCTGCGGAGGCGCCGCGGACTTGCGTGTTCTTTCGTCGCCACACCCGGGTCGCCCCCGCCTCTCGCAGAAGGATTTCGGCGTTCCGACTCAACATCTCGGCGGCATCGAGATCCCTGCGGTGCTTGCTTCCCGAAAGGCGCGGAACCGGCACCCCCCAGGCGTCCTTGACTTTCGCATCCACCTGAACGCGGCAGTCCGCCACGGGCAATTCCTGGATGGGCCCCTGGACCTCGAGCGTCCGGGTAAAGTAGCGGCGCTGGAAATCCTTGTGCGCCTTTCCCCAGCGGGCCTCTCCGGGCGGACGCCGACCGGCGAAACGCACGGGCAGTGAGATGAATTCGTTCGCCAGAATCCCGCCGCCGAAGAGATCGGGGTCGTGATGGTTGAAATCCGCCACCGCGACGGAGGCACCCGGACCGGTGGCACCCTGGATTTCCTCCTCGAACAGACCGGAAGCCCCGGTGTAGTGATGGTTCTGCAGAAAGCGCCCCACCAGATCGCGATTGTTGCCCAGTCCGCGGGGGAATCTCCGGGTCCCCGAGTTCAGGAGAAGTCGTGCCGTCTCCACCGCACTCGCCGAGATCACGACTCGATCAGCGGTCTGCAAGCGGCTCTTGCCCTCGCGGTCGAAGTAGCGCACTCCTCTGACTCTTTCCGCGTCGTCCAGAACGATCTCGTATACCTGGGCATGGGTGCGCAACTCGCAGTTCCCGGTGGCCAGCGCCTTGGGCAGAACCGTGTTCTGCGTCCCTCCCTTGGCCTGCATGGGACAGGCGAATCCCACACATTGTTTGCGGTAGATGCAGGGCGGTCGTCCCCCATAGACCTCGGAGTTGCGGGCCATGGGGATGGGAAAGGGATGCCACCCCAGACTTTTCGCGCCCCCCTCGACGATGCGGCCGGATTTGTCGTAGGGAAACGGCGGCATGGGATAGGGCTTGCTCCGCCGGGGAGCATTGGGGTCTCCGCTGTCGTCTCCGGAAACCCCGATCTCCCACTCGGCTTTCGTGTAGTAGGGTTCGAGCTCCTCGTAGGTCATCGGCCAGTCCTCCAGGCCCGCCCCCTCGATATCGCCGTAGTGAGAGCGCAGACGGAAATCCACTTCCATGAATCGCCAGGCCATCGCTCCGTAGACCGAGGTGCCCCCGCCGACTGCCGCGGTGATGGCCCCATAGCCGCCATGGGATGGCGTGACCACCCTGGGATGGTCCGGGTCGTGCGCGAGCACGCGGCGATACCGCTCGTCGTCGGGTCCATAGCCCAGGTAGAGACTGGGGCCCCGCTGAGACTGCAATTCGTCATCCCGCTCCGGATCGTAGGGGAGGTGCTCTCCCCGTTCCAGCAGGACCACAAAACGCCCGGCCTCGGCCAACTCCTTCGCGACGATGCCGCCACCTCCTCCGGCGCCCACGATCACCACATCCGTATGTTTGGGGTCTTCCATAAAAAACCTGTCTTCAGATCACGGAGTCGTCCCACGCCCTCCCGTCGATTGCCCCAACCGGAGCCTTATTCCCTCGTTTCCCGACCGCCCGCTAGAATCCGATCATCCGGAAGGAGACGCCATCCTTGTTCCCGCCGTGTCGGGGATCCCCGTAGTAACCCATCATGGTGTGTTCCAGGATGCAGCGGAAAAAAGCCGGCGAGCTCACCTCTGTCCAGAATTGCGCATCGGTCGTGCCCTCTTCGACCGAGACGAGGAATTCGGTCTGCCGGTCCCACTCCAGGTCCTGGAATGGTTTGCCCAATCGCTCGAGGCACTCCCGCCGCATCGAATCGAGTCCCTGCCGGTAGGTGCGGCGAAAACGGCGCAGGTGCCCACCGAGTTGCCTGTCGAGAAACACGGGCACCCCCGCATCGACGGCACCGGGAAAGTCGTCCGTGGGGATGAGCTGTTCCACCACGGCCTCCAGCAGCGGAAGCTCTTCCTCGGTAAAAAACTGCCAAGAAACCTCGGCTGCGGAGGGCTGAGCGCCAGATGTTGCCGGACCGGCAAGACCCACGGCCCCGACGGCTCCCGCGGCGGTATGGACAAATTCGCGGCGGGTTTGGCGGTCGATCGAATCCATGGGCATCGAGGGACGAGCCTAGGGACAAAAGCTCCGCGGCGCAAGCTCCGGCTTGCGGCCGTTGGCGCCGCTCAGGCCCTCGATCCTGGGCTCGCGGTGTCGGACGGATCGACGGATCACCGATCCTCGAGGTAATACAGCCTCCTCGTTACCGTGCCATCAGACCAGCGGATCTCCACCGGCACCGGCTCGTCGAGGTCGGCGGGGGCACCGAAAAAGAGGTCCGATGAGGACTGGCTGAGGTATCCGCCCCCCGCGTAATATTCCGCGGTCTGCCGGGGGAATCCCGGGATCTCCAGGGACACCCGCGCTCCCGGAATCAGTTTCCCGCTGAAATCGAGCTGAACCTTGAGCGGTTGAGTCCGCCCCCGAGGTTCCGTATTGAGGTAGGCCACGGGCGAAGCGTCGTTGATCGTACAGATGAGATCCGCCCGGCTGTCGCCGTCCAGGTCGGTGACCGCCGCCGCCCGTCCCGCACCGTAGAGGACCAATCCACTCACCGCCGGCGAGAGCGCGCGGAAAGGCGTCTCCGAATCGCCCGTGCCGAGAAAGAGACGGGAGACCGCCTTGTTCCCCGGGTCCGGATGGCGCAGCGTGGCCGACATGTCGTTCTGGAGAACGAACGCATCGCTCTGACCGTCGAAATCGAAATCGCTCAACACCACCCCGGATGCGGGACCGAACTGCGCTTCGACCGGCATGGGCCGAAATCGCAGCCTGCCACCGCCCTCATTGATGAGCAGTCCGGTCCGGCGTTCCCTCACCAGACCCTGCGCTTCGGTGGCCGAAATCCCGAGCAGCGCATCCGCCTCCCGGACAAACGCCGCCGGCGAATTCACCCGCTCGCGAATGGATGGCAGCGAACCCCAGTGCGACCAGCCGTAGGAGGGGAGAGGACCTGCGCCGTCCTCCTCGACAAAGACCACCGCGGCGTGGGCCGCGTCCGGGACCGGTCGGGCGAACACCCGGGTGGCGTTGTCTCCCGTGTTGTGGCCGATGTTGGAAAGCAGGTAATCGATGTCTCCATCGGCGTCGATATCCCGACCGGTGACTCCGTTCCACCTGCCCGAGAGTCCCTCCAAGCCGGCCCGCCCGGTGGCATTCTCCAGTTTCCCGCGCCGGTTCATCCAGAGTTGCGGCGTTCCCCAGTCGTGACTCAGCAGCAGGTCGAGCCATCCGTCATCGTCGACATCCGTCCAGATGGCTCCGGTGACCATTCCCGTCTCGACCAGCCCTGGTGCCACCGCATCGATGCCCTCGTCGAACTTGGCGTCCCCCCGGTTGACGAGCAATTGGTTTCTCCCGGGCAGGGGATAATGGTGTCTCTTCATCCGGGCTCCGACGAAGAGGTCGACATCTCCGTCCCGGTCGAAATCGGCCGCCGCCACGGCGCCGGTGATCTCCTCGGCCGCGGGCAGAAAGGTCGGCGGCGCCTCGGCGAAGCGCCCCAGCCCGACATTGAGGAAAAGACGATCCCGGAGCCGTCCCGGGTCCTCCGCAAACTCGATCCCTCCGCTCCCCAGGTAGAGATCGAGATCGCCGTCACCATCCGCATCGAAATAGACCGCAGCGGTACCCTCATAGGCTTTTCCCCGGGAGAAAGGCTGGCGAAACCGGAGCAGTCCCGGGGAGCGGGCGATGAAACGATCCCCCTGGCCGGTCGCTCCGGTGAACAGGATCTCGCTGAGCCCATCGCCATCGAGATCGTTCAGGGCCAGCCCGGGGCCGGCGAAGGCCAGTCCCTCTGGAACCATCGGCTGAGTTCGTGCGGTATCGAAGGAATTCTCCCGGTGACGCGCTCCCCGGATCGCATTGGTGGGGCTGAACAGCGGTCTCTGCTGCACCTTCTGCACCGAGGTCCGGCGATTCTCTCCCTCCCTCACGATGTAACGGAAGCCCGGTTCCCAATCCACGAAGGTGGCGACGGCCCCGGACCCCGGCCAGCGGAGGGTGACGCGGTCGACTTTTTCTTCGTCGCCCAGACCGAGGTGGATCGCGCTCTCGTCGCTCGATTTGAAGCCGCCCGTCGGATAGAGGTGCCGGAGATGACCGGTAGTCCCCACGAGGGCGAGCATCTCCACCCCGACGCCCGAGGTGTTGGCCTGATCGTCGCCCTCGAACGTGACCACGAGTCGCCGCCCCCCCGTGTGATTGCGCAGGATGGTCACTTCCTCCCCGAGGCGACAGACCACCAGGTCGAGGTCGCCGTCCCCGTCGAGATCCCCCTGGCTGGCGCAGTAGGTCATGCCCCGGTGATCGAGCCCCCAGGATTTCCCCGATTCCTCGAAGTTCCAGTCCCCCAGGTTGCGGTAGTCGAAGTCCCGTTGCGGATATTCCGGCACGCCTTCGAGCAGGTCCCAACGCGTTTTACCTACCAGATTCTCCCCCACCAGGTCCGCGCTCGGCAGAGCGCTCCAGTCACGGGCCTCTCCGTTGGCGACAAAGAGGTCGATGCGGCCGTCACAATCGTAGTCCCCGGACTTCACCGCCCAGGCCGCACCGGTGTGCGCCACCCCGGCGAGCCGGGCTACCTCCTCGAATCTGGGGGCTCCCGTGTTGGCGAGAAGAACATTGCGCGCCACCTGGCGGGGTCCCCCCACCCGCTGGGTGCGCATGATGTCACGGGGAAAAGGTTCGCCGTAGCGGAGCCGCTCCCGATGGGTCAGCGGCGCATGACAGGCGCCGAAAAAATCGATCTCGAGATCGTTGTTGAAATCGGCCGCAGTCGCTCCCCGGGGAAACCAGGGCGAACAGGGCACGCTATCCCGGCCCACCTCCACCAGTCTCCCTGATGCACTCTGTCGGTAGAAGAGGTCGGGTTCGTGGCTGCCATTCCCCGTATAGAGATCGGGACGCAGGTCGTTGTCGAGGTCCCACCAGAGATGGGACACTCCGTAGGATCGCCCCACGGCGAGACCGGTGTATTCCGAATCGACGAAGGCACCCCGGCGATTGTTGATGAGCAGAGCATCCGAGAGACCCGCCTCAACCCACCTGGGATTCCCCTCCGCATCGAGGTAGGCCAGATAGGAGCGCTCCCACTTTTCCGGCAGGACGGGCCCTCCCTCCCCCGGGATCATCTCGATCTCCTCGGGTCTTCCGCCCTCGGGTTCGATGTGGTAGGTCTGAACAAACAGATCGAGCCACCCGTCTCCGTTGAAATCGACGAAACTGGCACCGAGCGAACCGCTCTCGATGGCTACGCCATATTCCTCCGCCATCTCGGTGAAGCGCACCTGGCCGCCGCGGCTGATGTTGACGAACAACTGATTGGGAGCGCCGTAGTTGACCACGTAAATGTCGAGATCGAAATCCCGATCGATATCGCCCATGATGGCGGCCGACCCCCAGATCCCGGGATCGGATGGGATGCCCGAGGTCTCGTCCGCTTCCTCGAAACGAAAGCCATCGCGCTGAAGGAAGAGTTTGTGGGGGCCGGTCGTTCCCGGAAAAAAGAGGTCGAGCCGTCCGTCCCCATCGAGGTCGCCGATGGCACAGTTTCCCGTGGCCCATCCGTAGGGATAGAGCCGACGCATGGGGTGGTCCGGGTCGAGCGGGTAATCCATGTCCACCCCGATGGCGGAACCCCGAATCGACTCGAATAGGGTGCCGCCGGCCCAGCCCGACGGGGCGGAGAGTTTCTCCCTGCGCAGGAGCCGGGAATCTGGTTCGGCGATGGCGATCTCGATGGCACAGAGGGCCATGGCACAGCGGACGAGAAAGGAAATCGCGGAGGGGAGACGCATGTCGGTTTTTGTCACGAGTCGTGCAGACTACGACAAGGGCCGCCCCGGGGGCAAGTCCTCAGCCGGACGAGCGGTCCGGCCTGTCGAGAGGGACCCATCCGGGACTTGCCTGATCCTCGCGGCAAGGCACACTTGCGACCGGAAAATTTTCGAAATCGACGTCCCGGGTCTTTCCCCTGGCCTTGGCTGCGCCGGCCGGAAGTTTCTGGTGTCTCCCGATGAAATGGCAATACCTCCTTTTCCTCTCCATTTTCCTCGCCCTGGTCATCGTGACTGAGGACGGGCTCATGGTTCGCCTGGGATTGAAGAAGGCTCCGCTCGCTCACCTGAGTGCGGCCGAACGGGATGCCATCGACGAGGAACTCGCCGCCGCCGAATTTCCTCCCCTGCTGCTGGAGCGAGTCACCCTGGACGAGGTGCAGGCGGAGAATCCCATGTTCGACTCGCAGCTGACCTTCCATTTCAATCGATCCCTCTCCCTCCAGGAAGCGGTCGGATTCGGCCGGCGCGCCTTTTTCCGCGAACCCTGGCACTACGCCATCTGGGTGCGGGGGAAACACGAGTTGGCCCGGTTCGACCCGCTGAACACCTATCCCGTGACTCAGGCCCGGACCGGCAAGCTGATGCTGACCTTTCACGAGTCCACCCTGCATCCTCAGCCGTTCCGCGCGCCCCGCGAGTTTGCCGAGTATGCCGACGCGACCTTCCGTCCCGGAGGGCTGGTCGATTTCCGGATCTGTCTTTTCCGCTGGCTGGGATATGGCGACGAGGGAGCGAAGTCGATCGCCCTCGAGCCAGTCGCCGAATGGAGCCTGGGCGACCTCGAAGCGATCAGCGAGCGGGAGTGGGTCGTGCCGCCAGGATTCGATTCCACGCCGAGGGAAGCGACGCGCGAACTCTACCAGCGAAACATGAACCCTCCGCCGATCCCCTGAAGTGAGAGGCTCCGCGCGACCTAACCGCCGCACGTTTCCAACCATTCCCGAAATGCGGCGATAGCCCGGGCCCGGTGACTGATGCGGTGCTTGATCCCGGCATCGAGTTCTCCGAAACTGCGGTCGTAGCCCTCGGGGACAAACAGAGAATCGTAGCCGAAGCCGCCCTCGCCGCGTTCCTCGTCGAGGATGCGCCCCTCGCAGACGCCGTCGAAGCGCGCCCGGACCACCCCATCGCCCACCAAGGTGAGCACGCATCGAAAACGACCGGTCCGTAGCTCGGGCTCGTGCGCTCCCGCCCTCTCCAGTTCGCGGAGCAGTTTCGCCCGGTTGGCCGAGTCGTCCGCCTCCGGTCCGGCATAGATCGCCGAAATGACTCCGGGCGCCCCGCCGAGGGCATCGACTTCGATCCCCGAATCGTCCGCCAGGATGAGTGCTCCAGGGAAATGCGGACTCGCGCTCATCGCCTTGATGGTGGAATTGGCCTCAAAGGTGTCCCCGTCTTCCTCGGGAACCGGCACCCCATCGTTTCCCGTCAGGTCGACGATCTCGGCAAAATGAGAGCCGACCATCTCCCGGATCTCCGCGGTCTTATGAGCATTGTGAGTCGCTACAATCAGCCTGTCACGCATACCTCATCCCTCCCCCGGTTCCGTCCCGTTGTCGATCCGGTTTTTCCGATTTACGGGATGAAAACGGCTGCGTTGCCGCTAGGATTTTCGGCGGACCATGATATCGGCAGGCAGCGTATTCGCGATGGAGAACATCAGCGTCACCCGGGGAGCAAACACCATTCTGGAGGGAATCGATTGGACGGTGAACCGGGGAGAACACTGGGTGGTGATTGGTGGAAACGGTTCGGGAAAAACCTCCCTTCTCAAGGTGCTCATGGGCTACCTGACGCCCTCCTCGGGAACCGTTCGGGTCCGCGGTCGCGCCTCGGCGGTCAGCTCGCCGGGGAAAGACTGGGACCACTGGCGCAAGCGGATCGGCTTCGTCAGCACCAGCATCGCGGAGATGATCGAGCCGGACGAGACTGCCGCGGAGGTGGTCATGGCGGGACGACACGCCATGGTGAACTACTGGCAGCGCGATGCCCACGAACTGACCGCCGATCGAGCAGCCGCGGAAGCAGCTCTGAAAAAGGCGCATTGCCTGCACCTCGCCGCGCAGCCCTGGTGCCTCCTCTCGCAGGGAGAAAGGCAGCGGATCCTCATCAGCCGGGCGCTCATGGCACCGCGACTCGAGGTGCTCATTCTCGACGAACCCTGCGCCGGCCTCGATCCCGTGGCGCGGGAGCAATTTCTTCGATTTGTCCAGGACCTGACGGGCAAGGGCTCTTTCAAATCCCTGATCCTGGTGACTCACCACGTCGAGGAAATCGTGCCAAATATCTCCCACGCCCTGGTTCTCCGCGAGGGCAGGGCGGTGAGCAGCGGACCCAAACGGAAGGCGCTGAATTCGCGCTCGATCTCCGAGGCCTTCGGGGGTGACCTGCGGCTCCGCTCCCGGATGGGACAATACCGGCTCTATCCGTAGTCGGGGATCCATTTTCCGGGCACCTGACCATCCCGGGTTCGGTGTTTACAGGTGCCGGGTGAATTTCAGAGTTTGCCCCGCAGTTTTTCCGCCTCTTTTCGCACCTCGGAGCCCACGCGGTGCTTGGCCAGATAGACCTGGGCGATGCTGACACCCAGTTCGTGGCTGACACGATCGGCCTCCCAGCCCTTGATCACGTAGGCGTCGAAGATCTGGAATTGCTTCGGGGAAATCCTCTTTTTCACCGATTCGATCGCCAGTCGGGCGATATTTTCCTTCCACTCCCTCTCCCAGAGCCGTTCCAGCACGTCGGTCCCCGACTCGTCCTCGAGGCCCTCCACCGTGGCGGTGCGACGCGTGCCTCCATCGGCATCGCGGCGGTTGCCCGACTGGGACCGAGCGGCGGGATCGCGCTGTCGCCTGCGGAACTGGTCGGCGATCCGCCAACGGGTGATGTTGAGCAACCAGGTTTTGAAAGAACCCTTGTCCGGGTCGTAGGGGGATCCCTCCTTCCATTGTCGAGCTACCGAGAGAATCGTTTCCTGGACCACTTCGAGGGCCTCGTCCTGTCCCAGCCCCGCCTTCAGGGAAACTCCATAGATCAACCGCCAATAGGTGCGGTAGAACTCCTCCCAGCTCTGCTGATCCTCCCAATTGGCCAGTTTCTCGATCAGACTCTTGCGCGTCTCGGCGAAGCGCTCGCGATCCGAAGTATTGGAATCGGTGGCCATGGTCAAAAATCCAACTAGCAAATCAAGAAACCCGAATCCTCGCTCCAGTTTCTCCATACCCCGAGGAGACAAGGCCTCAACCCCGTTCCCTGTCCTTTCACGGTTTCCCTTTCTCGTCGATTACCTCGGACTCCACATTGATAACTCCGGAGTCTTTCCGTTCCGCCTCCTCCCCGGGCACGACCTCGACCCCGTCGATCCGGATGCGCTTCCGCAGCTGTTCGACGACCCTTTTGCGCACCGCGGTGCGAATCGGGGGAACGAGGAGGGAAAAACCCACCGCATCGGTGAGAAACCCCGGGGTCAACAGGACCGCCCCAGCCAGCAAGATGAGCAGTCCATCCACCACCTCACGGTGAGGCATCCGTCCCTCGGAAAGGGTCTTTTGGTAGCGGTGCAGGGTGCGCAATCCCTGCAGCCTGGTCAGCCACGCCCCGAGAAAACCCGTAAAAATGATGATCGCGATCGTGGCGGGAATGCCGATCAGATTCCCGATCTTCCAGAAGAGAACAAACTCCAGAAGCGGAACCGTGACGAACACCAGCAGGAGTTTACCGAACAATCCCATCTCCACCGGCGATCACTTGCCCAGCGCCGAGAGCGCGTCCCCTCTTCCATCTCCCCCGATCGCGACTTCCGCCGCCTCCCCTGGAAAGACATCGGCCGTCCGAGAGAGATAGAAAAAGCCCCCGCGGAAAACGGTGACGAGCGGCGACGGGGATCGGGCCATCGATTCAAGGGAATTCTGCCTGCGAACTTTGTCAAATCATGGTTTGTTCCCTCGCTCCACGCCGCATCATGCCGCCCTCCTCCCTCCCCAGCGAATCCAACCGCCAGACTGCGACCGGTCTCACGCTGAACGACTGGACGGAACAACTCCAGGCGGAGGGTCACCCGGCCTTCCGCGCCAGGCAGATCGTCGAGTGGATCTACCGCAAGAGGGCCAGAGCGTTCGGGGCGATGACCAATCTGAGTCACCCTCTTCGAAAATGGCTCGGGGACCGCTTTGATGTCGGCTACCTCCAGACCGTGCGCGTCGTGGGGTCCCGCGACACCACCCGAAAATTCCTTTTCCGACTCCGGGATGGAAGACTCATCGAGACCGTTCTCATCCCGGCCTCCGAGGCACTATTCGGCGAGAAGAGCGACCGGCGCACGCTCTGCGTTTCGAGCCAGGTGGGGTGCGCCTTCGACTGCAAATTCTGCGCCTCCGGACTAGCCGGGCTGACCCGCAACCTCACGACCGCCGAGATCGTGTCCCAGGTTCTCACCGTGGAAGCCGAAAGTGGCGAATCGGTGCAGAACATCGTGTTCATGGGCATGGGAGAACCGCTCGCCAACCTGAAGAACCTCTCTCGCGCTCTCGAGATTCTCAACGCTCCCTGGGGAATGGAGATCGGGGCGCGTCGCATGACGATATCGACCAGCGGGCTGGCCCCCGCGATCGAAAAACTGGCCGACAACCCCCTCCAGGTCCGGCTGGCCGTCTCGCTGCATGGGGCGAGTGACGAGGTCCGGGAGCGCATCATGCCGGTGAATCGAAAATACCCCCTGGAACGCCTCTTCGCCGCGCTCGAAGTGTGGCGGGCGAAGCGAAAGCAGAAGATCACCTTCGAATACATTCTTATCGAGGGCATCAATGACGCGCCGGAGCAGGCCCGACTCCTGGCATCCCGCTGCCGGGCGGTGGAAGCCAAGGTGAACCTGATCCCCTACAACGCGGTGGAGGGACTGCCCTGGAATCGACCGGAACCCCGCGTCCAACAGGCATTCCTCGACATCCTCAAAGAGGCGGGCATCCCCGCCACCCTGCGCCGGGAGAAGGGACACGACATCGATGCCGCCTGCGGCCAACTCCGGTTGCACCAGGAAATCGAGGAAAGCGGAGAAATTTTTCCAGCAACCCTGTAAAGAAGGGCCGGGAGAAAGCGACGTTTACCGTCGCCATGCAAAACTCCCTCCTTCTCACCATCATCGCAACCGCGGCTCTGGCCGCGACGTCATTCGGCTCTGCTCAGGACACCCGATCCGGGAACTTGGAGGGCCGCTCCGACCACGAGGCCCGTGGCACCGTCTCTATCGAGAAGGAGGAGAGCGGTTCCTATCGGTTGACTTTCGCCGGAGACTTCTTCTTCGACGGCGCCCCTGCCCCGGTCGTCGCCCTCGGCAAGGACGGCTACGACAAAAAATCCCGGCTCGGCAAACTCGAGAAAAACACGGGGAAACAGACTTATGCTTTACCTTCCGGCCTCGATCCCGCAAGGTTCAACGAGGTCTGGATCTGGTGCACGCGTTTCAACACGCCTCTCGCGGTTGCCCGATTGGACCCTTCCTGATCCGACTTCTACCGAAAGCCTACCGGGAAGAGCGCTTCCTCGGCGGAGCGTGTCCAAGACATCCCATTACCCATCATGAGCGAAGCACTCGTCTGGCACAAAGTCCTCGACCCTCCCGGATTGGAGGAGAGACGGGTGACCACCATCTCCGCGGGCACCCGCACCATAGCCCTTTCCAAATACCAGGGCCGGTACGGCGCGCTCGATAACGCCTGCCCCCACCAGGGTGGTCCGCTCGGCGAGGGTTCGATCGAGGATGGGGCGGAGGGTCGTTGCTGGCTGCGTTGTCCCTGGCACGGTTGGGATTTTGATCCTCTCACCGGTCAGTCGCCCGGCGGGCACGACGACCGTCTCATCACCTATCCTGTCGAGGAGCGGGAGGACGGCATCTATGTCGGTCTGGAACCGGAACCCGAGAGGGCTCGGACCAACTCGGATGTCCTCGCCGAGACCATGGTGAATTGGGGGGTCAGGCAGGTCTTCGGCATGGTGGGCCACTCCAACCTGGGCATGGCCGATGCGCTGCGGGTCCAGGAGGAGCAGGGCAACCTTCGGTTTTACGGCATCCGGCACGAGGGAGCCGCATCCTTTGCCTGCTCCGCCTACGCCAAACTGACCGGCAGACCGGCCGCCTGTTTCTCCATCGCGGGCCCCGGAGCAACCAACCTGATGACCGGCCTTTACGACGCGAAAGTGGATCGGGCGCCACTCCTCGCGCTGTCGGGACAGATCGACACCCAGGTGCTCGGACCGGGGGCTTTCCAGGAGATCGACCTGGCCAACGCTTTCGAGGATGTCTCGGCCTTCAACCACACCGTCTACGCGGATTCCCGCCACGGCGAACTGATGTCGCTGGCTCTCAAGAACGCGCTCCTCACCCGGAACCCGGTGACCCTCGTGCTCCCCAATGAGGTTCAGGAAATCGAGAATACGGAGGGCAAGCCCGGCCACCCCGACGGACGCCTCGCCGACCTCTCGGTGGCCCCGTCGGAGGCCAGCATAGCCGCGGCGGAAAACCGCATCCGAGAGGCGCAACGGCCCATCATCATCGTAGGGCACGGAGCACGATTTCACATGGAGTCCATCATCCGGTTCGCCGAAAGACTCGAAATTCCTGTGCTCACCACCTTCAAGGGAAAAGGCCTGATCTCGGATTCGCATCCGCTGGGTTGTGGCGTTCTGGGACGGTCGGGGACACCGATCGCCAGCTGGTTCATGAATGAGTGCGACCTCATCATCGCCATCGGCGCATCCTTTTCCAACCACACCGGCATCGCCAGCTACATGCCGACGATTCAGATCGATTTCGATCCCATGCAACTGGGCAAGTTCCACTCCGTCGATCTGCCCGTTCTCGGGGAGATCGGCCGGACCCTGGACATCCTCGGGCAACGTTTTCCCAACGCGGTGCCGCGTCCCGGGATACGCGAGGAGGTAGCCCGTCGCTGGGAAATCTGGAGAAAGGAAAAGGCCAGCCGCATCCCCGACGACTCCGGTAAAGGGATCAGTGCCGCCGCCCTGTTCGACGCGATGACCCGTCAGTGCCAGGAGGATGCCATCATCGCCGTCGACGTGGGCAACAACACTTACTCCTTCGGGCGCTACTTCGAGAGCAGCGACCGGCAGGCGGTCCTCATGTCCGGTTACCTGGGATCGATCGGGTTCGGATACCCGGCGGCGATGGGCGCGTGGGCCGCCACCCAGGAGGACGATCCCGCTTATGCCGGACGACCCGTCTGGGCGGTGACCGGGGATGGCGGGTTCGCCCAATACATGATGGAAGTCCTCACCGCGGTGAAATACGGGATGAACATTACCCACATCCTCATGCACAACGGTGAATTGGGCAAAATTTCGAAAGAACAGCGGGCGGGACACTTCGAGGTCTGGAAGACCGGGCTGCACAATCCGAACTTTGCGGACTACGTGAATCTCTGCGGCGGTAAAGGGATTCGAGTCTCGGAACGCCAGCAGCTGGATGAGGCGCTCGCCGTCTGCCGGGACTATCCCGGCCCCGCCACCATCGAGGTGATGACAGATGCTCTCCTCGTGTAACCTTGCACTCTGTAGATGATGGATTTTGGCGAACGCTCCCTGCTCATTCACGAACAGCTCCGAGGCAAAATCTCGGTGACTCCGAAACTTCCCGTCGAAACCATCGACGATCTCTCCATCGCCTACACCCCTGGGGTGGCGAGGCCCTGTGAGGAGATCGCGAGACATCCCGAAAAGGTGCGCGATCTGACGATCAAGCGAAATGCCGTCGCCGTGGTCAGTGACGGTTCGGCCGTTCTCGGCCTGGGCAACATCGGACCTTACGCGGCTATTCCGGTGATGGAGGGGAAGGCCCTGCTTTTCAAGCAATACGCCAACATCGACGCTTTTCCCATCTGCCTCGACACCCAGGACGCCGATGAGGTCGTGGATACGGTTCGCCGGATCGCGCCGGTGTTCGGCGGAATCAACCTGGAGGATATCTCGGCACCCCGGTGCTTCGAGGTGGAGGAGAGACTCCAGGATCTGGGCATCCCGGTCTTCCACGACGACCAGCACGGCACCGCTATTGTGCTCCTCGCCGCCATGCTCAACGCGGCTCGGGTCGTGGGCAAACCCGTGGAAAATCTGAGGGTGGTCATCAACGGAGCAGGCGCGGCCGGAACCGCCATCGCGAAACTGCTCCGATGCATCGACCAGTCTGCGGACACCTGCACACCCGTGGCGGACGTGATCATCTGCGACAGCCGGGGCGCCATCCACCGCGACCGGGAAGACCTGAACCCCCGGAAGCGCGACCTCCTCGGGTACACCAACCCATCAAACCGCAAAGGCAGTCTTTCGGAGGTGCTTCACGAAGCTGACGTCTTCGTCGGAGTCAGCGTAGGCGACATCCTCCGCACCGAAGATATCCGCCGGATGGCCCCGGATTCCATCATCCTGGCGATGGCCAACCCGATCCCCGAAATCATGCCCGAAGCAGCCAGGGCCGGGGGTGCCGCGGTGCTCGGCACCGGACGCAGCGATTTCCCCAATCAGGTGAACAACGTGCTCGCCTTCCCCGGAATCTTTCGGGGCGCGCTCGACGCCCAGGCGCCGCGCATCACGCCCGAGATGAAGATCGCCGCGGCCCGCGCGCTGGCCGATGCGGTGGCGGAACCGTCTCCGGAACGGATTGTCCCCTCCCCGCTCGATTCCACCATCGCTCCCATCGTGGCCCGAGCCGTCTGTCAGGCCGCCAGTGGCGATGGCGGGCAAACTCCCTCGAACCATGCTACTTGAGATCTTTCTATCCCTCCTCGGCATCTACCTGCTCCTCGGCTTGCTTTTCGCCATCGTCTTCTCCTGCTTCGGTGGAGCCGGCGCCATCGATCCATCGGCGAAGTCGGGCACCTGGAGCTTCCGACTCATCATCATTCCCGGCGCGGCGATCTTCTGGCCTCTGCTCCTGAAACGGTGGGTCAGCCGGGAAACGCCCCCTGAGGAAAAGTCTCGGCACCGTCGGATCGCGAATTCCAGACCCTGATCCCATGCAACGCTACCACCGCAAGAGACACCTCACCCTCTGGTTCGTGCTCACCATCGTGATCGCCTTTGCGATCGGCTACGCGATCCTGAACCGGCCCCGCTTTCCCACGCAGAATCTGCCCATCCCTCTTCAAGATCCCTCATGAGTGTTTCCTACAAAGCCGTGGGATGGAATCCCTTCAAGCTGCGCTTCGATCTCTGGCTGGCTGTCGCCGCCATCCTCTACGTCGCCCTCTTCACCGGAATCAGTCTCGCGATCAGTCCCTCCGCCACCATAGAGATCATGCTGATCCGCGCCTTCGGTTCGGGCGCGATCATCCTCCTGCACTTCATCCTCATGGTGGGGCCCCTGGCTCGGCTGGACCGCAGGTGGCTGCCCATCCTCTACAATCGGCGCCACCTCGGGGTGACCATGTTCCTCCTGGCTTTCTTTCACTCCGCCCTTGCCGTCATCACCTACCACGTCGGATCGGACTCGAACCCCATCCTGACCATTTTCACGACGGATGCGGGCGCAACCATGAGCGCCTTCCCCTTCCAGGCCTTTGGCTTTTTCGCCCTCCTCATCCTCTTCACCATGGCGGCGACGAGCCATGATTTCTGGCTGGCCAACCTGACCGCACCGGTGTGGAAATCGCTGCACATGGGTGTGTATGTGGCCTATGCGCTGCTGGTCGTTCACGTCGCTTTCGGGGTGCTCCAGTCCGAGACGCACCCCCTCTACACCGGCCTGCTCATCGCGGGCTTCCTCGCCATCGCCGGCCTCCACCTCACCGCCGGATTTCGCGAGTTTCCCCGGGACCGTCCCCTCGCGAATCATCCCACCGAGGACGGATTCGTCGAAGTCTGCGCGGTGGCCGACATCCCGGAAAACGCGGCCCACGGAGTGGTGCTCGGCGGGGAGAAGGTGGCGGTGGTGAAGTACGAGGGAAAGGTCTCGGCTGTCTCGGGAGTCTGTCAGCACCAGAATGGCCCCCTCGCCGAGGGAAAATTCATTCACGGATGCCTGACCTGCCCCTGGCATGGTTATCAGTATCGCCCCGAGGATGGAACGTCCCCGGCACCTTTCACCGAAAAAATTCCCACTTTCGACGTCCGTATCGCCAATGGTACGGTTTATGTCCACCCCACCCCGCATCCGGCGGGCACCCCCATTGAACCGGCAAGCATCTCATGAGCACAGAAAAGAACGCACCCGAATTTTTCATCGGTTGGGAGAAAACGCCCCCTCCGGGTATCGCCGGCTTCCTCCGGCTGCGCACCGGCCTCATTCTCGGGGCGGCAATGCTTCTCGCGGCGGTATTCCCGCTCTTTCAGAGCACTCTCGGCATCGGACAGTTCCAGTTCGGCAACGTCCGCGAATTTTCCGGGGTCCTCGTCGCCAACCCGGTCCCCATGCTCCTCACCCCGGAGCCGGAACCCGATAGCCAACAGTCGGTGTTCCTCCTGGTGCGTCCGCTGAAGTACGGCTTCGACCCCGAGGTGGCGGAGACCTTTCACCTGGAGGCGGTGGACCTCAGAGGCACGCTGATCCACGATGGGGGAAACGCCATGCTGGAGGTGATCGACGGATCGGTGCAGAAATCGACCCGGCCCGCCGATGTCAGTCTGGGCGAATTCGTGGACTTCGGGTCCCAGACCCTCAGAGGCGAGATCGTGGACAGCAAATGCTACCTCGGCGTGATGAATCCCGGGGTGCTCAAACCGCACCGCGCCTGCGCCATCCACTGCATCAAGGGAGGTGTCCCGCCCATGCTGCTGCTCCGCGGCGAGGATGGCAGCGTGACCAAGCTCATCATGACGGGCGTCAACGGCGAGGCGATCAACGAACAGATTCTGGACCTCGTCGCAGAACCGGTTGAGGTGACGGGAAAGGTGAGCCGATGTGGCAGCCTGCTATTCGTCGCCACCGACCCAGAAACGGGGATCCGGCGCATCGACGATCTGCCCTGACAATCGGACCTACCCGGGGAAAGAATTTCTGGTGACAACACCCGCCCGTGTGCGGAGATTCGCCCCGTGGCATTTTTTGCACCATGAACCGACCCGATTTGTTTGCGGCAAACATCGTCTGTCTCGGTCAGGCCTCGGCCCTGCTCCGGAGGATCGATCAAGCTCGGTACGCGCACGTCTCTGCCGAGTTCCTCGGCGCCTCCTTCGGCGGCCACTGCCGCCACATCATCGAACACTACCAGAGGCTTGTCGCCGGTATGGAGGCGCCCTACCTCGTCGACTACGACGCCCGGGAACGCGATATCGTGGTGGAGACGAAGCTGGTCGCCGCCATCGCAGCTTTCGACGAAACCATCGCACTACTCGAGGATCTCCGCCTCCGGATCGATCCCGGAATGCGTTGCCGGGTTCGGTCCAACGCTTCCTCGGATGATCCCGACGAATGGCAGGACTCCTCCATCGGGCGCGAACTCCAGTTCGTCCTCAGCCACGCGGTGCATCACTACGCCATCCTCGCAATCATGTGCCGGCGCGAGGGAATCGTCCTCGATGAGGAGTTCGGACTCGCTCCTTCCACGGTTCAGTTCCGGAGAGAAACGGCGCAGCGGCAGTCCTTGTCCGCCTGAACGGCGGTCGCCGAACGATCCCGGAGCAACGCGATGTGCACCATGAGCTGGCAACGGTCCCGGACCGGGGAAACTCTCACCATCTGGTTCAACCGAGACGAATCGAGGTCGCGTGCCGCGGCCACCGGTCCCCTCGTCCAGCAACGGCCGGATGGTGACTTCCGCTGGATCTCCTGCATTGACCCCGAAGGCGGAGGCTCCTGGCTGGCGGTGAACGAGGCGGGAACCTGCTTTGCCCTGCTCAACCACTACAGCGGTTCTCCTCTCCCCGATCCCGATGGACGAGATTACACCAGCCGCGGCAGACTCGTCGTGGAGGCCGCATCCTTGCTGGCGGACCCCGAAGCCTCGGGCGATTGGCTCGCGGATAGGGTGGAGAAAGGACGGTTCCGACCCTTTCTTTTTGTGGCACTGAACTCCCGGACAGCCGGCCTGTGGCGGTGGGATGCTGGCCAGCTCCAACGGCGCCCGGCCGAGCTACCCCTGACAACTTCGTCTTTCGAGACCGCCGAGGTGACGGCCGCGCGTCGCGACGCCTATCGCCAAACCGGTGGTGGCGAGTCCTTCCATCGCTGGTTCGATGCCAGCCATTCCGCTTTCTCCACCATCATGTCCCGGGAGGACGCGCATACCGTGAGCCTCAGCCGGATCAAAATCGGGCGGGGAAATCGCGCCGCCTATTCCTACGCCACGGCACCGGACTGGGCGTGGGGGGCGACGACCCGGCTGGGGGTGAAGTCTCCTTTTCCCTCCTCCAGGCCATGAAAGGCCGCTGGAAAAGGGTGATCCTTCTCGTCTACGTGATTCTGCTGGCACTCTCCCACGTCTACCGGCAGGTCCAGGATGCTCCGGGTCCGCTACCGGGGCAGGAAGCCACCACCGTGCTGGGCGACAGGCTGGCCTTTCGCGAATCGGGAGCCGCCGAAGGCCCCACCCTGCTGCTCATTCACGGGAGCCCGACCATGCCGGGCATCTTCGCGCCCCTCGCCGCGCAACTGGAAGGGGAGTTTCCCCTCCTGATCCCCGATCTGCCCGGCTTCGGGCGATCGGAGCAACGGGTCGAGGATCTATCCATCGAGGCGCATGCCCATTACCTCGCCAAATGGCTCCGACAAAGGGACCTGGAGAACGTGATTCCGGTGGGCTACTCCATGGGGGGAGGCGTGGCCATCCATCTGGCCCACCTGGCTCCCGAGCGGATCTCCGGTCTGGTCCTGCTCGCCTCCATCGGGGTCCAGGAACACGAACTGCTGGGCGACTATGTGCTCAACCACGCTATCCACGGCCTTCAACTCGCCGCGATCACCCTCATCCAGGAAGGCGTTCCCCATTTCGGATGGTGGGACAGCGCGATGCTCAACCGGAACTACGCGCGAAACTTCTACGAGACCGATCAACGCCCCCTGCGGAGCCTGCTCGAGACCTGGACCGGACCCACCCTGATCATCCAAGGAGAACACGACCGTCTCGTGCCCGGATCGGCCGCACGAGAGCACCACCGCATCGTTCCCCAGAGTCAGCTGGTCTGGATCGAGGGAGGAAATCACATCGATCTGATGCGGCGCCCCGCGGAAGTTGCCGCCCCGATCGCCCGATTTGCTCGGGAACCGGGTCCCCGGCGCAGCGGAGCGACGCTTTCGCGGGTGGTGGATGCGGAAAGGCCCGCGGAATTGAGGCGACTCGACGGATCGCCCGCCGGGGCAGTGGCGACCATGTTGCTCCTCGGCATCGCGACCTTGGCCAGCGAGGACCTCGCCTGCATTTCGGGCGGTCTGCTGACGTCCCGGGGCGTTCTCCACTTCGCCACCGCCGTGGCCGGCTGCCTCGCGGGGATCTTTCTGGGAGATATCACTCTTTTCCTCCTCGGAAAATGGCTCGGTCCGCGCGCCCTGGAACGCGCCCCCCTGCGTTGGATCGCCCCAAAGGACAAGATCGATTCCGGTCGCCGATGGCTCGACGCCAACGGGGCCAAGGTCATCATCGCCACCCGCTTCATCCCGGGTTCGCGACTTCCCGTCTACGTGGGAATGGGTGCCGCCGGGGTCTGCCTGAAAAAGTTCCTCTTCTGGTTTCTCCTCGCCGCCGCCATCTGGACACCGATCCTGGTGGGGCTTTCGGCCGTCTTCGGACACGTGTTCCTGCCCTGGTTCGAGGACCACGAGAACTACATTATCGTGGGTCTGCTCGGTCTCGTCGGGGCGCTCCTCCTCGTGGTGCGTGGGGTATCGATCCTCTCCGACCCGCGGCAGAGACGGCTTTTCGCCGCACGCTGGGATCGACGGACCCGATGGGAGTTCTGGCCCGCCTGGATTCTCTACCTGGCCTTGCTGCCCCACGCGGTGTTTCTCGCCCTGCGGCACCGCTCGGCCACGGTGTTCGCGGCGGCGAATCCGGCTCTCCCCTGCGGAGGCTTCGCCCACGAACCGAAACGAATCAGCCTGGAGGCTCTGCGGGAGAGCGGCAACCTGCCGGCGTTCGCCCTGGTGTCGTCCGCCGCGGAGGTGAAAGAATTTATGCACCGTATTTCCGACCCGCGCTATCCGATCGTGCTCAAACCCGTTTGCGGGGAACGGGGAAAGGGCGTGGCCATCGTCCATAGCGACCGCGAGGTGGAGGAATACTTCGCCGTTTCCGGTGCGACCGAGCCCGTCGTCGCCCAGCAGTATGTCGAGGGTCCCGAGTTCGGAGTCTTCTACTACCGGCACCCGGAGGACGCCGAGGGCCGCATCTTTTCCATCACGAGAAAGAAATCGGTCTCCGTGGTGGGAGATGGCAGGAGCACGATCGAGGAACTCATCCTGTCCCATCCGCGGGCCCGTCTCATGGCCGATTTTTTTCTTCGCCAGTTCCGGCAGCACCTGGGGACCGTTCCCGCCCAGGGAGAGAGATTGCTCCTGAGTCGGCTGGGAACGCATTCCCGCGGTGCGCTTTTTCTCTCGGGAGATGACCTGATCACCCCCCGCCTGACCCGGGAAATCGACCGGATCGCGCGCTCTTTCGCCGGATTTCACTTCGGCCGGTTTGATCTGAAAGCTCCCTCTGAGGAGGAACTCCGGGCCGGTCGCGGCATCCTTATCCTGGAACTCAACGGGGTGACCTCGGAAGCCACCGCGATCTACGATCCGGACCACACCTTTTCGCAGGCTCTCGCCATCCTGCGCCGGCAATGGGAACTCTGTTACGAGATCGGGGCGAAGAATCGCGCCCGGGGCTGCCCGGAGCCCTCCTTTCTCGATCTCTGGGGCAACATCAAGGCTTATCAGGCCGCCAAACGCTTCGAAGCCCCTCTTCGATGAATCCGATTGACGAAAACGCCGTCCTCGGCAGCCGAATGCCCGACTTCCTGGTGCGCCCGGTGGCCCGGTGGCTCGCCTTCGATTGGTTTAACAAAAGCTACCGGGAGGTCCGGGAAAATCATGACACGGAGGGAGGAGCTTTCCTCGCCGACAGCCTGGCGCACCTCGGCATCCACTACGAGGTCACGGAGGACGCCCTGGCCCGAATTCCCGCGAAGGGACCGGTCATCGTGGTCTCCAATCATCCCTTCGGGGTCGCGGACGCGCTCATTCTTGCGGAGGTCCTGCTGCGCAGGCGTTCCGATGCCCGGCTCCTGGGCAACTCCCTCATCGCCGCCATGCCGGAGGCCCGGGATATCCTCATTCCCGTTGACCCCTTCGGCGGCGCGGGCGCAGCGCGGAGGAATATCGCCGGCCTGCGCGATGCGCTGGCTCATCTCCAATCGGGCGGACTCATCGGTCTCTTTCCCGCCGGAGAAGTGGCTCATTTCTCTTTCGCCGAGCGCCGGATCAGGGAAAAGGCGTGGTCGAAGCACCTCATCCAGATGGTGGCGAAAAGCGGGGCCGATGTGGTTCCGGTTCATTTCGAGGGACGCAACAGTGTCTTTTTCCATGCCGCGGGACTGGTTCATCCCCTGCTGCGCACCGCCCAGTTGCTTCGCGAATTCCGAAGGCTGAGCGGCCGGACCATCCGGATCGAGATCGGTCGACCGATTCCGGCACGGCGCATCCCGCGTGCCGATTACGAAAAAGGGGCCGCGTTCGTTCAGCGGCACGTGGAACTTCTCGGCACCGCTTCGCGGGAGAAACGCTGGCAGGTCACCCGCGAGGGAAAGAAGCTGAGCCCGGCGGAGCTCGAACCGCTTGTCCTTCCTGTCGAACCCGACGGGTTGGAGGTCGAAATCGCCGCTCTGCCAGAAGATCGTCTCCTGTTGACCCGCGGCGCCTGGCGGTGCTTCATCGCGGGGGCCGCCGAAATTCCCCGGGTGCTCCGCGAGATCGGCAGACTGCGGGAGAAGACCTTCCGCAGTGTGGGCGAGGGAACGGGACAGGCCATCGACCTCGACGAGTACGATCAATGGTACCAGCACCTCTTCCTGTGGAATGGGGAGACGAGACAGATCGGCGGGGCCTATCGCCTGGGGCCATCCGACGAGATCACGGAGCGGCGCGGCGTGCAGGGCCTCTACACCCGCAGTCTGTTCCGCTACAAGCGGGAGTTTTTTCACAGCCTGGGCGGTCCCGCCGTGGAGTTGGGACGCTCTTTCGTGGTCGAGGAATGCCAGAAAGGCTACCTCTCGCTGGGCATGCTTTTCCTCGGAATCGGCGAGTTTCTTCGCCGGAACCCGCGTTTCCGCTACGCTTTCGGAGCGGTCAGCATCAGCGGCAACTACCTGCCTGTCTCCCGCAATCTCATGGTGCAGTTTCTGGAAAAACACGCTTTCTCCACGGATTTCGCCCACCTCGTTCGGCCGGGGAGCCGGTCGGTGGATCGGGAGACGTCAAGTCGGACTCGGGACCGCCTCGGTGAAATCGCGGAGGGACTGGAGACCATCGAGCAGATCGACGCGGCGGTGGGCAGCCTGGAACAGGACGGGAAAGGCGTGCCTATCCTCCTCCGCCAATACACCAAATTTCACGCCACCTACCTCGGTTTCAACGTCGACGCCAAGTTCTCCGGCTGTCTCGACGGACTGATGATCGTCGATCTGACCAGGATCGCCCCGCGGGTCGGCGATCGCTTCCTCGGCGCCGGCGTGGTCCATGCGATCCGCAAGGCCCATGGACTGGACAGATAACGAGGGCACCCCTCGCCGCCGTCCCGGGCCCCCGATCCTTGGCCCCAAGCAATCGATGCCTCCATCGATCCATCTTCAATCTTCAATCGACGCCCGACGATTTTCCATTCACAGCGAGATGACCGTCGCCGTGCGGGTGAGAAGAAGCCGTTTCTCGATGCGGTCCGCCGCCAGACCGGTCATACGCTGCAGCACGTCGCGGTACAATTCCAACTGGGGCCGATACTTCTCGATCGCCGCGATCCGGTCCGCCTCGTCCCGGACCTGGTCGGTCTTGAAATCCAGGACCGCAGCACGCACCGCGTGGCCGGCGGCATCGCGCTCGATGGAGACCCGGTCGAAGGTGCCCGACAACCACTCTCGGTTCAGCAGAATCTCGAACTTCTTTTCCCGCCAGCACTCGGCATGCTGCCCCGGCCGCGACAGGGTCCCGCGCACCGGCTCGCTGCCGAGGCAACTCAGCGTGTGATCCACCGCCTCCCGAAGCACGTCGCCCGACCATCCGGGCAATCCCAGCCATCGCTCCCGGGCCCGGACCGGGTCGAAATCCTCGATCCACTCGACGTCCTCGAAAAGGGCATGCACCAGGGTGCCGAACTCCCGGGCTTTTTGCCCGTCGCGACTGAAGAGAAGCCTCGCCGTAATCACCTGCCTCTCGGAACGACTCGGCGTTCGCCGGTCGACCCGCTCCCGGGTCTCGGGCACGGAGACCTCGACCGGCCGCGGCTTCGCCTCCTCCTGCGGCTCGTCCCGCTGATACCCCAGATACCACTTCGGATCGGAGGTGGGCAGGTGGCTCCGGTAGAGGATATCCACGGGCAGCCGGCCAATCCTGCCCTCGTGACGGTCCTCCGCCAGGGCGATCTCCAGCATCATGATGAAATTCTTCGATTGCGATTTCGACGATCTCGGATTGGTGATGAGGTAGTTCGCATATTTCGCCCGCGTCATCGCCACGTAGTATTTGCAGAGCGACTCGTAAGCCGCGTCGGCCTCGCGATCCTTGCGGTAGGCACTCAGCCTGCTATCGGCATCGGCGATCTCTTTGGTCGGCAGATCGTAGACCCACTCCACCTCCCGGTTTCGGTTCCGCATGACCCCGATGGTGCGCCTGACGTCGGTCAGGGAGTAGCCCTCCAGATCGGGGAGGATGACCATGTCGAAGGTGAGCCCTTTCGATTTGTGGATCGTCATCACCTGCACCGCGCTGTCGGTATCGGGATCCCGCATGGTGTAGCTCCTGGCATAAGCGAGAAATTCCTCGATATCCCGGGACCCCGTTGCGTCGAAGACGCGGGCGGCCAGGGCCAGATCCTCGGCCCGCGAAAGGCTGAAGGTGTCCAGCCCCCCGTCGATCCGGCCCGATATTTCAGCTACGGTGCGCCGGATGACAGACTCGAATCCCTCCTCGAATACCCAACGGGAAATGCGCCGCCCCGAGGTCGCCGGGGTCAACCCCTCGGACTCGAGGAATTACCGGTAGGGTGTCATGCGCAGCAGGTGCCAGCAGAAAGTATCCCCGCGATGGGCCGCGTGCGTGAGC
>CAZLUZ010000017.1:0-38110 GCA_964562825.1 uncultured Akkermansia sp. | reverse complement strand
CGAAGGCGGCTACGCGGGAGTTTGGCGAAAGCATGTAGCCGCACTCGCCAGAGTGTGGCCCGTCGGTTGGAGACCACCCATTAGAGAAAAAATGGCGGAGAGGGAAGGAATCGAACCAACCTCGGCAAGGATCACTTGTCGACAACGGTTTTGAAGACCGCGGGGACCACCAGGCACCCATCTCTCTCCGAAAAAGGGCAAGGGAAAACGATTCCGCGTGAATCGCAGAATGTCAAAGCTCACTTTCCGGTGGTGAGACGGGATGACTTGGCATCCCTTGCCTCTCTCACCACGGAAATGAGAGTCGCCGCCGCCGCCTCCACCTCCGGCACCGTGGAGAAGATGGAGAGGGAGAGCCGGAGGCTGCTGAAGGCCCGCTCGTCGCTGAAACCCATCGCCTTCTGCACGTGACTCGGCTGGTTCTTGCCCGTCATGCAGGCACTCCCGGCAGAGCACTGCACCCCGGCGGCGTCGAGCCGGGGCAGCAGTTGGGCGGCGAAACAACCCTCGAAACTCACGTGCGCCACGTTGGAGGTGCGGTGCTCCCTGGAGCCATTCAGCAGCACGCCGTCGAGGGAGGCGCGAAGCGTCTCCTCGAGCCGGTCGCGCAACTCCCCGACGCGATCCATCCCCCCGGTGGCCAGTTCTCGCTCCATGATTTCGGCAGCGGCGCCAATTCCGGCGATGTAGGGAACATTCTCCGTGCCGCTCCGCCGCCCGGACTCCTGGCCTCCCCCACGAATCATGGGCTCGAAGGGGCTGCCCGACCGGACATAGAGAACGCCCACCCCTTTCGGGGCGTGGAACTTGTGTCCGCTGATGGAGAGAAAGTCGACGGGCACCTCGTCGACCCGGACCGGGACCTTGCCGACCGCCTGGATCGCGTCGGTGTGGACAAACCAACCCGCGTCTTTGGCCAGCCGGGTCGCCTCGGCGATGGGCTGGATCACCCCGGTCTCGTTGTTGGCCCACATCAGGGAGAGAAATCCCGGTCTTCCGGAATCGATGGCCGCCTCGAGCCGGGCCAGATCGAGACGCCCGTCCGCGCCGACTCCGATCCGACGAACCTCGAAGCCGACCGCCGCCATGGCTTCGGTGGGACGGAGCACCGCGCTGTGCTCGATCTCGCTGACGAGCACCCGCGAGGTCTTGCGCCCGATCTCCCGGGCGAGTGACTTGATCGCCATATTGTTCGATTCCGTCCCGCACCCGGTGAAGACGATCTCCGCCGGGGCCGCTCCGATCAGGGAGGCGACCTGTTCCCGGGCTTTCTGGATCGCCTCCCGGGCCCGCCGGCCGGCGGCGTAGCCGCTCGAGGGATTGTACCAATGATCGGTCAGAAAGGGTATCATGGCCTCGATCACCTCGGGATGAACCCGGGTGGTCGCATTGGAATCGAGATAGATCGACATGGCGGGGGGAGGTGCTCCATTGACGTCCGAATCCGGGGTGAATTCAAGGGCTTCGTCGATGACGGCCCTACCGCATCCTTCCCGCCGCCAGGGCGAGAATCTGGTCAGCGCAGGCCCTGAGACCCTCGGGCCCGTGGTCCGGCAATTCGACGTGAAACCCGGGTTCCCGAAAATGCCCCCGGTTTTCCTCGGGACGGTAGCGTCGGTCGTAGTGCTCCTCCAGCAGAGACGCCGTCATCGCCTCCCACTGCCCCGTCCCGGCCAGTTCCTTCCACCGCTCGATTCTTTCCCGCGGATGAAAGCCGCGCAACCGATCGATGGTCTGCCGCACCCGGTCCGGATCGTCGACCCAGTCGCGATAGTCCTCCACCAGATAGCGGGCCCGGCAGGCGAGGGGCGAGACGATCTCGATGACCGGCGAGGTTTTCATCTTCTGCCAGAGCGCATTGGGCAGGTTCAGGTTGCCGATCTTGGCACTCTCCGCCTCGAGATAGACCGGGCGCGACGGATCGCACCGGCACATGTCATCGTAGAGGAGAGACTCGAACCGTTTCTGCGCGGGTTGAGGGACCTCGGGATCACCACCGAAGACCGAGCCCTTGTGGCAGGCCAGCCTCTCCAGGTCGATGACCTGTTCGCCGCGGCGGCTCAGTTCCCCCAGGATACGGGTTTTCCCCGAACCGGTGAGTCCGTTGAGGACGAGAAAAGACAGATCCTCCGTCATCTTCTCGATCGATTCGATGACCACCCGCCGGTAGGCGCGGTAGCCGCCGTCGATGAGGTGAACCGTCCAGCCGATGCGGCTCAGGATGGTGGCGAGACTCAGGGAGCGATCCCCTCCCCGCCAGCAATAGAGGACAGGGCGGTATTGGGGAGGTTTGGCGGAAAAATGCCGTTCCAGGTGTCGGGCGATGTTGCGGGAGACCAGGGCCGCCCCCAGTCGACGAGCCTCGAAAGCGGATACCTGGTTGTAGATGGTGCCGACCTCGGAGCGCTCCGCGTCATCGAGCACCGGGAGGTTGATCGCCCCGGTGATGTGGTCCTCGTCAAATTCCCCGGGGGATCGGACATCGATCCATTCGTCGCATTCGAGAGATCCCGGAAGAGGGAAGGGGAGCTTTTCGATGGTTCCGGGCATGGGAGACGAGTGCGGGGGCGGAATCTTCCGGGCAATTGTGGCGGATTCGCGAATCTATTTTCGGTGACTTTGCGGTCAGGACTCGTAAACGTACACCGAAAACGGTTCGGGAAAACCCGATCCGGAAAATGATGCAACCAATGAAAACAGTAATCGCAACCATGGCACTGGCCGTTTTCGGCCTGGCCTCCGCCTTCGCGGGGGAGGTGACCTACGTCGCCGGGATGACCGGCGTAACTTGAGGCGGGTGCAAGAGGGACGTCAGTTCGGCGTTCAAAACGCTCCCGGGGTTTCAATCCGTGAAAATCGAGCTCGGGGATGAACCCGGAACCCAGAAGGTGACCGTTGTCACCGATGGTTCCGCTCAGATCACAAAAGAAGAAGCGATCAACTCGCTCGGCAGCAAGGCCAACCGCTACGTTGTCGTGGAGTGGTCCAAGGAGGGGGAGCCCGCCGATGCGCCCGAATCGAAGGAAACCACCTACATTGCCGGGATGACCGGCGTGACGTGAGGAGGCTGCAAATCAGACGTCAGTTCGGCGTTTGCAACTCTGGGTGGTTTCAAGTCCGTGAAGATTGAAAATGGCGACGAGCCGGGAACGCAGAAAGTCACCGTGGTGACGGACGGTTCCGTAGAGATCACCAAGGAAGACGCGATCGAGTCGCTTGGTGACAAGGCATCGAGATACGTCGTCGTCGATTGGGCGAAGCAGGAGGCCGCCGCCGAGGGTGGTTCTCAGGCATCGGTCCCAGCCGCAACCCTCTACGTGGCCGGGATGACCGGCGTGACGTGAGGAGGCTGCAAGAAAAGCGTCAGTTCGGCGTTTTCCAGCCTGCAGGGGGTTCAGACCGTGAGAATCGAAAACGGTGACGAACCGGGAACACAGAAGGTGATTGTGACCACTGATGGCACGGCGGCGCTGTCCAAGGAGGATGCTATTCAGTCCCTGGGCAGCAAGGCCAGTCGTTTCAAGGTCGTGACCTGGGAACCCGGCAGCTGATCTCCGACCACAAATCTAATCCTGAAAATCCCGGCGGCCGGATCGGCCCCGGGATTTTTGTTTTTTCAGACCTGGACCACGCCTGCGGGAACCGCCTCGAACTGGAGAGCGGTCGCGAAGTCGGGTTCCCCGGGGATACGGGCCAGGGAGATGCCGGATTTGAGCGAGGCCTGTTTCCAACCGTCGAAATGTCGGTGGTAGGCGACCAGGTATCGCTCGAGAAGGGGGCGGTCGATCCGGTGATCGTGGTGGCGAGCGGTTTCGGCATCGACAAACTCGTAGTTGCCTTCCCAGTCCGGTTGTTCCTCCGCCCGGAGGTAGGGGCAGAAGATGAGGGCACCCCCTTTGGCCCGGGTGAGTTCCCGGGTGGTGAGTTCCGGATTCCCGGGAAAGAGCAGATCGCTGATGAGGATGCGGAGAGATTGGGCGCGAAAGGGAATTGCCTCGAGTTCCGGACGGGCCGCCGAGGTCGTGGCGGGGAGTTCCGCCGCCTGGGCCGCCCAGCGGTGGGTGGCGATTGCCTCCGCGCTCACGGGAAGGAGTTCCGGCCCTTTGACCAGGTGAAATCGGGTCGAGGCGCCGGCGGCGAGAGTGGCGAGGTGGCAAAAGTAGAACAATTCGAGGGTGCGCTCGCCCTTGGCGGAATCGAAAAACAGCGAATCCGAGACATCGAGGATAATCTCGACGATGGGGCGCACCTCCTCCCGGTAGAGCTTCATGGAGTATTGACCCGTCCGGGCGTAGGCCTGCCAGTTGATGTGCCGGGGATCGTCGCCGGGCAGATAGGTGCGGTGGTCCTGGAAGTCGAGCGAACTGCCCGTGCCGCTGCCGGTGAAATCTCCCGAGTTGCCGCGCCAGGTCCGGTCCTTGAGGGGAAGCTGAAACCAGTCGGCGAAGGCCCGGGCCCGGGTTTCGATGGCGGCGAGGCTTTCGCTATCGGTGGGCAGGGCCATCGGCTCAGGCAGAGGTTCCACGGATTTCGCGATAGGAGCGGCCCATTTCCCGGTAGAGGGGAATCCCGCGAATCAGGGCGACGAGGATGGTGATGCCGAGCCAGACGATGCAGATCAGGGGAAACCAGCCACTGACCAGGTTCTCCTCGAGCTGCCCGAAGAAGACCACCGAGGGCAACGGCATGAAGAAGTAGACAAGCTCCGCGTCGGTCGAACTCTCACCCACGGCGAAGGTGAGTATGGTGACCAGCGCCAGACAGGCCTGGGCGAAAAGATAGACCGCGAAGATCTGGTGGGAGTACGCCGAGCGCCGGAAGAAGAGATGGATGGCCAGGAGGGGAAGAACAAGCATGCCGGCTCCGCCGGCGAGGAGATTCAGTGAGCCCGACTCGAAGATCGTGTCGTAGCGGGGGAAATCCAGCATCGCGCCCCACAGGACGAGGGCGAAGACGAAGAAGAAGGTGCCCGTGTGCCAGCCAGGGGAGAGAAAAACGGCAAGCAATCGGGTGAGAGGATTGCCCGAGAAGGGCCTAAGCACCGCGCCGAAGACCGGGGGAGGCTCGGTGATCGCGTCGATGACGGTCAGGCCCAGGATGATGCTCGCGATCACGTTGCAGGCCTCCTCGCTCGTCCCGAGGAACTGGAACGACCACGCGCCGAGGGCGAAGGCGATGCCGATTAGGCGCTTGGGCGTGGCGTGGTTCTCCGATGCGGGAGCAATCCGGCTCGCACCCACGGAGAGAAAGAACCAGCAGCCGAAGAGACTGGCAAAGACGAGGAGAGCCAGGATGAGAAAATCTCCGCTACTCGGGCCGGAACGGAGCAACTCGAAGCGGGTGTACCCGAACATCATGGCGAAGCCGAAAGCGCATCCCAGCAGCAGGGCGAGCCGGAGGATCAGGTTGCGGAAGGCGGAGCATCCCACCGCGGCGGCGGAAAGCAGAGCCGAGGAGAGGGCGCATAGCCCCAGCATGCCGAGGTCGGCGAAGACATTGACCAGCCCGAAGAAATAACGCAGGACGACGTAGGGAATCACTGCGGTGAGCAGCAGCAGGGTCTGGGCATTGATGGCGAACCATTTGCCCCAGGCGATGCGCAGGGCGTCGAGCCGGGTCAGCTGGATCAGGTCCATCGTGTTGAGCGTGTATTCCGAACTCAGGGCGGCGAATCCCCGGATCGGCTGGACGATGATGAAGGTGACGAAAATGAAGAACCAGAAGAACCCGTTCGCCGCGGCGTTGGAGTCCGGTTCCGCCGATCCCATGAGGATGCAGAGAATCATCAGTCCCTGAAGCAGGATGAAGGCCGTGACGAAAAGATTGGTTCTCAGCCCCTGCCGAAGCTCCTTGACCAGCATCGGACTGAGCCGGTCGGGAAAATCCGTCAGTTCCGTGGGTTTGGGCGTTGTCTCTGGCATCGGTTCCGCCCCGGGTCGGAGCTGCGTCCAGTCCTAACAGGGCGGCGGCGTCCCGTCAATCGTCGGCTTGCGCGTTCCGGCTTCTGGGAGCGCTTTATCCAGGACCTCCGGAGGGGGCCGTCTCTCCGATGCGGGGATTCGCCAGGGCCAGCACCGTCTTCAACACCACGGGTTCGTCGGGTCCCAGGGTGGGGCGGATGCGAAGCAGGGTCTCCGCCGCGGTCTGGTAGGAAACATCCCTGCCGTAGTGCCGATGCAGAAGCATCCGGACATAGCGCACCGCGCGGTCGATCAATTTGTGGTTGTTCGCGCTGACATGCGTCATCAGGTTGTCCTCATAGCGACCCCGTCTCCCCATGACGAGGGTGGAATGGGCGTTGAGGAGGCACTTGAGGGCGAGATTTTCGGCGAGGAATCCGATGCCGGGGGGCACGGGAAACACCGTCTCCAGATTCCTGAATCGCCAGCGGATACCGGTCCCGGTCCGGTCGATGCGAAAAAGCCGATTGGGGCGGGCGGTTCGCTGCTCGCGACGGGTTTTGCCCCGATCGGAGAAATCGAAGCGGGCCAGGGCCTCGCCGCCGGTCAGGTGGCGGAGATCGCCCCACTCCAGCGCTCGCGGGTCCCGGTGGAGCAACCGTTGCCATGCCGCCGCAGCGGTGGCAGCGCCCCGGATCCAGAGGTAGTTCAGACAGGGTGGGTCTCCGGGAAATCCCTCGCGCTCGAAGGGGGCCAGGGTGAAGGTCGGGGAGCGCTCCGTGGTGTCGGTCAGCACCGTCATCCCGTAGGGACCGGGTTCGTAAATGACGAATTCTCCCTCCTCGTAGACCGCCGATTCGGCCTCGACAAAGGGGATGATCTCATTCCAGTCGATACCCCGAGTCAACCACGAGATCCAGGCGAGGCCGGCGGGCGCGATCTCGTCCGGCTCATTATCGTGATCGAGGGCGAGGCCGATGGCCGCCATGAGCACCGTGCTCGCCTGCATGCGGGTGCTTCCGGTGAGGGCCATGGGACCGATGGAAAGGTTGATCTTGGCGATGTCCGGATTCGCGATTACCCGGGCGGAGCGGGCCACGTGGGCGCGGAGGAGGTCATCCGGATTGCAGTAGAGGAAAAAGGGGCGGGGACCGGCCCGTTCCGCCGCCTCCTCCGTCGCGCCGATGACGAAGGGAGTCTCCCCGCCCTCGGTCGAGGCGATGAGGAGATCCCCGTCGGCGAAGCCGAGTTCACGGAGCTGGCGCACTCCGTAGTCCGGGTGATCTTCAAAACGCTCGATGGATCGGATCAGCGCGGCGTCGCCACCCGCCATGAATCCGACGATCGTCCGGTGTCGCGACCCCGCTGCGATTTCCCTGCGGGCAAAGGTCTCGAGCGAGAGGGAGAGTCGCCCCGTCGCCCCGCACCCGGCGAGGAAGATGCGGTTTCCCCGAGCTCGGGTTTCGCGGATGGACTCGGCGAGCGGCTTGAGGCTCTCCCACTTTCCGGCGAGGGATTCGAGGGCACCCCGGTCCACCTCGGACAGGGCCTGCACCGCTCGCGGCAGATCGTTTCGCGTCCAGTCGGCAAGCCCCGTGGTCGCCGGATGGGGCCGCTCGGTGTCGAGCATGCCCAATTGGAAATCGTGGGCAACGGAGAGAAAATCGGAGTCGGACATGGCCGCGAAGATGAGACGAGCGGCGAGGGCAAACCAGTCGGGCGGGTCCGCGGCGGGGCCATGGAGGGGACTTTTGCTTGAGGGCGGGGAAAAACCGCATTCATTGGCGCCACCCCATGTCTTCTTCCCCCCGTCTGCTTCCGATTCTCGCGCTATCCCTGGTATTCGGTGCAGGTCGCCCGTCCCAGGCCCAGGAAGATTCCGGGGACCCGCTGCCGGTTCGGGTCTTTCTCGAGTCGGTTGACGGGGATCCCGACCTCCTGCGAACGGCGGATCTCGTTCGCCACGGGCTCGCCGAGCGGTGCCTGCTGCCTATCGAATGGCGGATCGGGAAGATCGGTGAAACGGAGATTCGGCCGGAAGACTTCGACCTGGCGATCTACCTGGGTGGAGGGGCCGGAGAGTCGGCGGAGAACGATCGCGAGCGCATCCTTGCGGCTCATCGAACCGGTCTCCCCGCCATGGTGTTGGGGCGCGCGCCGGGGCGTTTCTCCGGCGAGGAATGGAAGGCCTTCGCCGGAGCGGAGGTGGGGGTCAACGAGGGCGAGGCTCTCCGGGAGATCGTGGCCCGTGAGACCGATCACCCGGTGGGGAGCGGGATTCCGGCGTGGAGCACCATGGCGCGGCCCGCGGCGGTGGGGGGCACGGTGGTCGATTCGGCGCTGGTGCTGGCCGAGGCCAGGGAACCAGGCACCGACACAGGGCTACCGGTCATCTGGATCAGCCGGTTCGGAGCGGGCCGTTCGAAGATATTCGGCTCGGTGCTCGGGGAGGAATCGGCACTGATCACGGAGCCGGAGGTGCTCGACCTGTTTGCCCGGGGATTTCTCTGGGCGGTGGACCGGCTCGAGGACGACCTGCTCGTCCTGAGCGACCGGGTCGCCGATGACCGGCTTCCTCTCCTCCGTCTCGGAGACAATGTCCTGTCACGGGCGGTGAGCCGGTCCTCCACGGGAGAGGCCGCGATGGCCCACGACGGCGATGGGGCCAGCGTGTGGAGAGCCGACCAGGGTGACGTCATCCCCTGGTGGGAGGCGCTGCTGGCGGCACCGGTTCGAGCCCGGGCCATCGCGATCTCCTGGGAGGAGGGCAACGAGCGCGCCTTCACGATCGAGTTTTCCGCCGACGGACGAGAGTGGGACACCATCGTGCGCCGCCTGCCTTCCGCCGCCGCGCCGCGGGTTTTTCTCCATTCCTTCGATGCCGAGGTCAGCGGAGTGCGCCTCCTGAATCCCGACAGCGGCAGACTGCCGGGCATCGCGGAGGTCGCCCTCTACGAGGATCTCGCAGAGGTGCCCGGGCACGTGCGTTCGGCGGCGTTTGACCCGGGCGAGGAGGTGCGGCGGGATCGCGAGGAACCGATCGCGAGGGGGCAGGCACGGGTCGCATCTTCCTGGTCGGCTTACAGCCTGCTGAAGAACCCGGACGCGAGCCGCTGGGAGGCCGCGTTTGCCGCCCTGGCCCGGAAAAAGGGTTCCGGGAGGACCGTGGACTGGCTGATCCGGGAGTTGGAGGCGACCGATTCCGGCCGGTTTCGCAGCCTTGCCCTGGAGACAATCGGGGCGCTCTACCGGGACAAGAAGGGCGACGTCTGGTCGGAGAGCGCGAGGATCGAGCGGGTGCTCCGGGACCGCATCGGTGCCCGTCGGGTAGACCAGCGGGTCCTGCTCACCGTGCTGTTGCGCCACCGCGTCCCCGTCCCCGATATGGAGCGGGTGGTGGCGCTGGCCGGAAGCGACACCTCGCTCAAGGAACTCTGCCTGGGATTGCTCGAGACGAATCCGGTGCCGGAGAGCGCCGGTGGGTTTCTCCACGGCATCATTTTCTCGGGTTCGGAGGATCGGGAATTTCGGCTGAGGGCGGCGCGGCTGCTCTCCCAATTTCCCGCACCCGGGCGGAGACATGAGATGTTTCGGTTCGCCGCGGAGATCGCTCCCGAGACCGAGGTCTGCGCGATGACGAGGCTGTTCGTCCAGGAGTTGATCGCCGACCCGGCCTGGGAGGAGGACGGGGAGTGGCTGCTCGGGCTCGTCCCGGGGCCCGATCCCGCGGAATCGGCCCTGGCTTGGCACATCCTGCTGCAGGAGGAACCGGGGGAGGAAGATGGCGCAGTCGCTGCCGCCGTGGCGGCGGCGCTTGAATCGGGAGGTCCGGCGGCGGCAGGGCTGGTGGAGGGCATTCGTCGGGGGACTTTCGAGGAAAGGCGCGAGACGCTGGTCGCCCTGCTGGATCACCCCGAGGCGGGGCTGCAGGAGGCGGCCGCCGGTGCTCTGAGGCGGCTCGATCGATTGGCGGGCGAGAGGAAAACCACCGTCGAGGATATCGCATTTGCCCGGCTGATGGACGAGGTCGCGCAGGTCGAGGGAGACTGGAACGAGGGAAAACAGGTCTACCTGAGAACCTGCCGAAAATGCCACCTGCGCCACGCGCCTCCCCTTGTCGACCTGTCCGGGAAGTACCCCGACCTCCCCTCCCTGGCCGGCGCGATCCTCGATCCGGACCGGGATGTCGTGAAGGGCTACCGGACGCGGATCTTTCATCTCGACGACGGGAACGTCTACCGCGGATTTGTCGGAGCGGAGAACGACGAGGGGATCCTCGAAGTCGTGGACCGCGAGGCCAACACGGTCCTGATCCGCCGAGAACGGGTGCGGTCCGAGAAAGCAGGGGAACAATCCGGCATGCCCGCCGGGGCGGCCCACGGCCTCACCACCGCGGAGTTCGCTGACCTGCTCGCCTACCTGCGCGGCCGCTGACGTTCCGCCGGGCTGGCTACTCCTGGTAGCTCAGCTTGAAGGAGGCGTATTCCGAGCACTTCGACGCGGCTTCGACCGCACCCAGGTCGCGGCAGAGTTCCAGGTATTCACCGAAAATCTCGCGGAGTTCCTCCAAGGCGCGGTTGCGCTCGCGCCCGGTCATGGCCCCGGCGGCCGCGACGAGCCGTCGGTGAGCCTGTTCGGCCGCCTCCACTCCCTCGAGAGCGGCTTCGCGGGAGGTCTCCCGGTTGCCATCGAAAAACTTCACATGGTCGAGGCGAGCCCGGGCCAGCGCGAGGTGCCCGGAAAATTCGTCATCATGCGCTTCCAGCGCGGTGAGGAGAACCTCGATGCTTCGCTTCGAGAGCCGGTAGCCGTCGCTCCAGTGGTCCGCCTCGAGTTCCAGGGCGGCCAGCGAGGACAGGGTGCGGCTCATCAGCGAGGCCACCTCGAGGTCTTCCGAGAGTTCCCGGTTCAAGGGAGTGAGCAGGCGGAGTGATTCGTTGAAGACCTGGTCTTTCTCCCCGAGTTCCACCCGGTCGAGATCGCGGAAGAGCTCGCCCAGGGCGTAAAAGCCCGAGGCCATCAGCACGGTGTGCTCGCGCGAAAAACCGTCGGCCCCGCGGCGGTCCTCGATCGCCTCGATGGTGGCGATGTAGGCATCGATGGCTTCGAGCTCCCGGCCCGTTCGGACGAGAGACGCCGCCGTCTGGAAGCGGACCTGAAGGAGCATTTCTTCGAGGTGATCTCGTTTCTCTGGAGAGTCGCCCGGTTCCCGCACTTCGAGGATGCGTTTGGCGGCGAGGGCGTAGGATGAGATCGCCTCCTCGTCGCGGTCCGCCTCGGCGAGGGCCAGACCGAGGTGGAAGCTGCTCTCGGCGAGCCGGATGCTGCTGGCCTGATCCTCGGGATCCGCCTCCAGGACCTGGCTGAAGTAGAGAACCGCCTTGGAAAAGGATTGGAGGGCCTGGTCCGAAGCCAGAGACGGCTGGAGGGATCCGATGTTTTCGTGGCAGTCAGCCAGCCGGATCAGGGTGTCGTGCCGGGTCTTGCCCTGGTTGGCGCTGCCGGGGCGGAGGGATTCCTCGAATGTCGCGATGGCGTCTTCGAAGTGCTCCAGTGCCTCTCGACGCTGGCCCATCTTCTTCTCGATATGCGCCAGGCTGTGCAGAGCGCGCCCTTTCTCCATGGCGGCGTCCTCCTTCTTCGAGACCTCCTTGAGCACCTTGATGTAGTAGGTTCGTGCCCGCTCCAGTTCCTTCAGAAGGTTGCGCTCCGCGGCTTCCCCCACCGAGCTGCGGGTCATCGTGTAGAAGCTGGCGTCGGCGGCTTCGCGCGACTGCTTGAGGTCGCCCATGGCGTCCTGCCATCGGGAGCCGAGAATGCTGATCTGGGCCTTCTGGTTGGCCACCACCTGATCGAGCTCCGTGATCTTCGACTTCGAGGTTTTCGTCTCGACGAAATAGTCGACGAGGAAAAAGGTGGCGATGATGAAGGAAGCGCCCAGGATGGCGGCCACGGCGCGGGCACTGAACAGCTTGGCCTGCTGTTTCATTCGCTCGAGGCGGACCCGGTTTTCGGCCTCGTTCAGGGCGGCGGCGGCCTGTTCCTTGGCGTCGAGCAGGGTGAACTCCTGTTCCAGGTTTCGAAACTGGTTTCTCACCTCGCGCAGATCGACGGGGCGATCGGCCGGATCCATTTCGAGGCAGGAGGCGACGATTTCCTTGAACTGGCGCAGGCGGGGCGTGGTCGCCACGCGGCGGCCCCATTTCGGCGTCGCTTCCGAGCGCATCGATTGGGCCAGAGCGCCGGGGTCCAGCGGGACCGGGCGTCCGCCACTGTTTGCGATCTCGGCCGCCCGGGCCCTGAGGTAGGATCGGCCCCGGGGAAAGCGCTGGTGCAGCAGCCAGAAGGCGATCGCGCCGAAGCGGTAGACGTCCCATTTCTCGGCGTTGCCCTCTTCGTGATCGGCGCCGAGACACTCCAGTTGCTCGGGAGGTGCGAAGTAGGCCGCATCGCCGAGATCGATGTGGTGGATCTGCCCGCACATCCCGCCGCCGAAGTCGGTCACGCGCAGGTGGGTGCGCCCCTTCTGGTCCCGCGAGTAGAAGATGTTTCCGGGGTGGAGATTGCCGTGCGTCACCCCGTGCTTGTGGGCATGACCCAGGGCTGCGGCGAGGCGTCCGATGATCGACCAGGCGTCGTCCTCGGAAAATTTCCCGCACTGCAGCAGTTTTCGGCCGGTTTCGAAGGGGGTCACGGCGAAATACGGCGGCCCGTCGAACCGATAGGCGAGCAGCGGCAGGATGCCCTCGTGGGGCGGCAGCTTCGCCAGGCGGGCCATGAGTCGTGCGAGAAAGGACCGGTCGATCGCCATCGAGTTGTAACGCTTCACCACGCAGGGCTCCCCTGTGTCGGCGGCGTGCGCCCGATAGACCTCCCCCGAGCAGCCGCGGCCGATGGGCGTTTCATCGACCTGGTATCCTGGAATCTCGACGCGGCTCATCTCGGCAAATCACGAAAGTTTCCCCCGAAAAATCGACCACCGAATGGAGGAGGGAATTTTTATAAAAACAAGAGGTTCTGTTTTTTAAATGGTTTTCGAGAACCTATCGAAGCTTGACCGCGCGCACAAGTGATAAACGGGGTTTTTGGGTGGTGCGGCTACCTGGGGGGTAGAGCGCAGTCAGCTTCTGCGAGAAGCGAGGGCTTGGCAAGACGCTCTTCCGAGTGTCGTGCTTCTTGAAAAAAGGGGATGAGGCGCGAGTTTGGCCTTCCCGGAACATGCGCCAGCTACTCGTCACCTCAGCTCTCCCCTACGCCAACGGTCACATCCACATCGGTCATCTCGTGGAATACCTGCAGACCGACATCTGGGTGCGGTTTCAGAAAATGCGGGGGAATCGGTGCATCTACATCTGCGCGGACGACACCCACGGGGCCGCCATCATGCTGCGCGCCCGCCAGGAGGGGCGCTCCGAGGAGGCCTTGATCGAGGAGATGAGCCGGGCGCACCAGGAGGATTTCGCCGGCTTCGGCATCGAGTTCGATCACTACGGCAGCACCAACAGCGAGGCCAGCCGGAAGGTCTGCGAAGAGATCTGGAAGGCCCTGCGCGAGGCCGACATGGTGGTGGAGGAGAGCATCGAGCAGCTCTACGACGTCGAGGAGAAGACCTTTCTCGCCGACCGCTTCGTGCGCGGCACCTGTCCCGAGTGCGGGAGCAAGGATCAGCCGGGCGACAACTGCTCGAACTGCAATGCCGTCTATGCGCCGACGGATCTGATCGACCCGGTGAGCACCCTGTCGGGCAGCACCCCGGAGGTGCGCGAGGCGGTTCACCTCTTCGTGGACATCGAGAAGCTGCACGATTTCCTCGACGAGTGGACCCAGTCCGGCAGCCTGCCCTCGGAGAGCGCCAACTACCTCAAGGGCTACTTTCTCCACGAACCACTGAAGAAGTGGGATATCTCCCGGCCCGAACCCTATTTCGGTTTCGAGATTCCCGATGCGCCGGGCAACTACTGGTATGTGTGGTTCGACGCCCCCATCGGCTACATCGGCTCCACCGCCGAGTGGTGTGAAAGGGAGGGGGAATCGGGCGACGACTGGTGGCGCAACGACGATTGCGAGATTCACCACTTCATCGGGAAGGACATTCAGTACTTTCACACCCTGTTCTGGCCCGCCATGCTGAAGACGGCCGGGTTCGCCCTGCCGACCAAGGTGCATATCCACGGGTTCCTCACCGTGGACGGAGAGAAGATGTCCAAATCGAAGGGGACCTTCGTGCGGGCGCGAACCTACCTGGACCACCTCGATCCGTCCTACCTGCGCTACTACTATGCCACCAAGCTTTCCTCGCGGATCGAGGATATCGATCTGAACCTGGAGGAATTCGCCAACCGGGTGAACAGCGAACTCGTCGGCAAGGTGATCAACCTGGCGAGTCGCTCCGCCAAGTTCGTCGCCGCGACCGGGCTCTCGGAGACTTACCCCGATGATGGCGGCCTCTTCGAGGAGTTCGCCCGGAAAGGGGACGAGATCGCGGCCCATTACGAGGCGGGAGATTTCGGCAGGGCGATGCGGCTCGTCGCGGAACTCGCCGACCGGGCCAACCCCTACGTCGAGGCGAAAGCCCCGTGGGAGCTGAAGAAAGACCCGTACCGGGCGGAGGAATTGAGGGACGTCTGCACCGTGACGCTCAATCTTTTTCGCCAACTCATCGTCTTCCTCGCGCCGGTCGTGCCGGAACTGGCCAAAAAGGCGGGAGAGCTATTCGGAGAGGAACTCGACTCCTGGGAACTGGCGCGGACACCGCTCACGGGGGTGTCTGTCGCCAAGTTCAAGCACATGATGCAACGGGTCGAGTTGTCCAAGGTCGAGGCGATGATCGAGGAGAGCCGAGAGGAACTGCCCGCGCCCGACCCGGTGGTCTGGGACGACGATGGCGCGGCTCTCGAGGCCGAGCCTCTGGAGGCCCAGATCTCGTTCGAAGATTTCGCCAAGGTCGACCTCCGGGTGGTGCGGGTCATCGAGGCCGAGGAGGTGCCCGGGGCGAAAAAATTGCTCCGCCTGACGTTGTCGCTCGGCGGGGGGGAGACCCGGCAGGTTTTCGCCGGAGTGAAGGCGGCCTACGAGCCCGGGGCCCTGCTCGGGCGGCTCGTCGTCATGGTAGCGAATCTGGCCCCGCGCAAGATGAAGTTCGGCGTCAGCGAGGGCATGATCGTGGCGGCCGGGCCCGGGGGCAAAGAGGTCTTCGTGCTCGCCCCGGACGAGGGGGCGTTGCCGGGTCAGCGGGGCCATTGATCGATCGGATGATGAAGAGAGGTTTTCTGGGATGGATCGGGTTATGCCTGGCGACGGCGCTGTCGGGGGCGGATGAAGGGGTTCGGGTCGAGCCCTGGGGGGTGACTGCGGATGGCCGGCAGGTGGAGTTGTTCACCCTGACCACGGATCGGGGTGCTCGGGTTCTCTTGGCGACCTACGGGGCGCTTCTCGTCTCGGTGGAGCACGAAGGTGTTTCCCTGACCCGCTCCTACCGCTCCCTGGCCGAGGCCGAGGCGGGCGGGGTGCAGGGCTCGATCGTGGGGCGGTTCGCCAATCGCATCGATACCGGGGGATTCACCATCGACGGCACCCGCTACGAGTTGACTACCCGGAACGCGAGGACGGGCATCCACATCCACGGGGGCAGAGAGGGGCTGCAGCGTCAGGTGTGGGAGGCCGAGAGCGGGGAGGACTGGGTTCGCTTCACCCATGTCTCGCCCGACGGACACGAGGGATTCCCCGGGGAGCTGACCGTGTCAGTGACCTATCGCTTGCGTTCCCTGCCCGCCGTCGAGCCGGGTCCGGGCAACGAACTGTCTCTCTCGTACCGGGCCACCACGACGAAGCCGACTCACCTGAACCTGACCAACCACGTATACTTCAATTTGGCCGGTGGCGGGGACATCCTCGACCACCGTCTCCACCTGCCCGGGGTCGGCGAGGTCCTCGAGTTCGATGCCCGCAAGATCCCGACGGGGAGAATCCTGCCGGTCGAGGGAACGGCCTTCGATTTCACCTCCGCGGCCAGGCTCCGGGAGCGGGTCCAGACCGTCGGGGGATTCGATCACTGTTTCGTGGTTCCGGGTGCGCCCGGACGGTTGAGGGAGTTCGGGCGTCTGTCTAGTGCGGCGTCGGGCAAAGTTCTCGAAGTCCACACGACGCAGCCCGGGGTCCAGGTGTACACGGCGAATCACTGGCAGGGCGATCCCTATCCCCGATGGGGAGGGATCTGTTTCGAGACCCAGCACTACCCCGATTCGCCGAACCACCCCGAATTTCCCTCGACCCTGTTGCGTCCCGGGGAAGTATTCGCGGAGGAAACGGTGTTCCGGTTCGGCGCCGGCGAGTGACGACGCGACCTGGGGGACGCCCGGTGACCGGGAAAATGGCGAGATGAACTGGGAACAACGCTACCTCGAGGGGAGGACACCGTGGGAGAAAGGTGCGCCGGCGCCCCCTCTGGTCGACTGGATCGCGCGGCATCCCGGGGCTTTTTCGGGGCGGGTGCTGGTGCCGGGTTGCGGATTGGGACACGACGTGCGGGCCATCGCCGCGGCGGCTCCGGGGACCGAGGTGATCGGTATCGATGTCTCTCCGACGGCTCTGGAGACGGCGGAGCGCCGCAAAACGTCTCCGGGGGAGCGCTACGAAACGTGGGATTTTTTCGACCTGCCCGCGGCCGAGGCAGGGAGCTACCGGTGGCTCTTCGAGCACACCCTCTACTGCGCCATCGATCCCGGGATGAGGGAAGCCTACGCCGAGGCGGCCCACCGGGCGCTGGAGGCGGGAGGGCAGTTTCTCGCGGTGTTCTTCCTGGACCCCTACGACGAGGATCACCGACCGGGGGAGGGACCGCCCCACGGGGCTTCGACCGGGGAACTGGAGGAAAGATTCCTCCTCAGCGGGCGCTTCCGGGAAAAGCAGCGTTTCGTTCCAGCTCGCACGTACCATGGACGCGAAGAGCGTGAGCTGGTCATCTGGATGGAGAAACGGTGAGGGCGATAAGCCGGGCCCGATGAACTCAGGGAGCGATCTGGGATAGGGTGACGCCGGGCCCTTTTTCCACGATCTCAATCGTGGCCCCGGGTTCGAACTCCACCCGGCAGTGAGAGGCCGGGTGAGTGAACCCCTTGAAGTGTCCCCCCTGCTCGATACGGTAGGAATTTTTCGAGCCGCTGTGCGCACAGAGTTTGCCTCCGTTCTTCACGATGTAGCGGCAGCCGGTGCCACCGGCCCCGACGATCTCGGCGCCGGCGGGAATGATGTAGGTGCGATTCGATTCGTCGGGAAAGAAGAGAGTCCCCTCCACCGTGATGGGTGGCCCGGACGTCGTGGCCATCTCCGTGGTCACGCACTGGCACAGGAGCAGGGGTGCCAGGGCGACCAGAAGGCGCATCGCTTTTTGCATCATCGTGACCTTTTCACCTTCTTCGACGTAGCAGCATTCCGCTGGTCGCGCCAATGATTTGTCGGTGATCGTACCTCGCTCCCTCCGGCGTGAAGACCTACCTGCGCCGGATTTTTCGTTTGGGAAACGGCTTCCTCTCCCTTACCTACTAGCGGATGAAAGCTCTCACCCTGACCGCCTACAATCACCTCGAGTTCGGTGAAGTCGAAACGCCACGGATCGCGGACCACGAGGTCCTCATCGCGGTCAGGGCCTGTGGCATCTGCGGGTCCGACATCCACGGCATGGACGGTTCTTCCGGGCGGCGGATTCCCCCGATCATCATGGGACACGAGGCTTCGGGGGAGATCGCCGAACTCGGCTCGGGCGTCACCGGCTGGAAGGTGGGAGACCGGGTTACCTTCGATTCCACGGTGTATTGCGGAGAATGCGAGGCCTGTCGGGAGGGACGGGTGAATCTCTGCCCGGACCGCAACGTGCTGGGTGTCTCCTGCGGCGAATATCGGCGCGACGGGGCTTTCGCCGAATTTGTCCGGGTGCCGCAACACATTCTCTGCCCCATTCCCGACGGGCTCTCCGACGAGGAGGCCGCGTTTGCCGAGCCGGTCTCCATCGCCCTCCACGGGGTGAACCGATTGCCCCTGCGGCCGGGGGATTCCGCGGTGGTGATCGGAGCCGGATTGATCGGGCTCCTCGTCGTTCAGGCCCTGAAGCGAGCTGGAGCGGGCCGGGTGATCGCCGTCGATCTCGACGCGAAGCGCCTGGAACTCGCCTCCCAACTGGGAGCCGATGAGACCCTGATGTCGAGCAAAGATGTCCCCGACCAGGTGCGACAGTTGCTCCGGAACGACGACGGAGCCGATGTCGCGGTGGAGGTGGTCGGCTTCGGTCCAACCCTGAAGCTGGCCGTGGACTCGGTGAAAAAGGGCGGCAGCGTGGCCTGCGTGGGCAATCTCCAGGCCGAGGTTCCCTTTCCCCTGCAGGCGGTGGTGACCCGTGAGATCTCCGTGTTCGGGAGTTGCGCTTCGGCCGGGGAATACGGAGAGGCGGTGCGCGCCGTGGCCAGCGGAGAAATCTCGGTGCGGCCTCTGATCTCGGCGGTGGCGGCACTCGAGGAGGGGAACGACTGGTTCCACCGGCTTCAGCGCAACGACGAGGGGCTGCTCAAGGTGATTCTGCGTCCCTGATTTCCCCGGCTGAGGGGGGTGGCCGAGGGCGCCGGCGGGGTCACGCCCGGATTTCTCCGAAAGCCCAGTCCAGCCAGGGAAGTAGGGCCTCGATATCGGAGGTCTCCACCGTGCTTCCGCCCCAGATGCGAATTCCGGGAGGCGCGTCGCGGTAGGAACCGATGTCGAAGGCGACGCCTTCCCGGTCCAGGATCGCGGCGAGCTGTTTCGCCTTGGCCGCCTGGTCCTCGGGGGAGAGTCCCCGGTACCAGGGGTCGACGATCTTGAGGCAGATCGAGGTGTTGGACCGGGTCGCCGGGTCCACCGCTAGGAAATCGACCCAGTCCCGCTGGGCGACCCAGTCCGCGATGGCGCCGAGGTTGGCGTCGGATCGCTCCACCAGAGCGGGCAATCCGCCAATCGATTTCGCCCATCTCAGTCCGTCGACGGCGTCTTCCACGGCGAGCATGGAGGGGGTGTTGATGGTGGCGCCCTCGAAGATCTCGGCGATCAACTTGCCGCCCTTGGCCAGGCGGAAAATCTTGGGCATGGGCCAGGTCGGCTGGTAGGACTCGATGCGCGCCACGGCACGCGGACTCAGCACGATCATGCCGTGAGCGGCCTCCCCGCCCATCACCTTCTGCCAGGACCAAGTGACCACATCCTGTTTCCGCCAGGGAATATCCATGGCGAAGACCGCCGAAGTGGCGTCGGAAATGACGAGCCCATCCCGGTCGTCGGGGATGAAGTCGCCGCCTGGGATCTTGACGCCGGAGGTGGTGCCATTCCAGGTCAGGACGACATCGCGGGAGAAGTCCGCCTGGCCGAAATCGGGCAGTTCGCCGTAGTCCGCGGTGAAGGCACGGCAATCCTCGAGTTTGAGTTGTTTCACCACGTCGGTGACCCAGGCCTGTCCGAAGCTTTCCCAGGCGAAGATGTCCACTCCCCGTTGTCCCAGGAGGTTCCACATGGCCATTTCTATGGCTCCCGTGTCCGATGCCGGAACGATTCCGCACAGGTAGTCACCGGGGATGCCCAGGATTTCCTTGGAGAGATCGATCACCTCCTTGAGACGGGCCTTCGCCGGAGCCGAACGGTGGGAACGGCCGTTGATGGAATCGGAGAGGGCCTGGGGCGACCATCCCGGACGCTTGGCGCAGGGGCCGGAGGAGAAATTCGGGCAGAGAGGTCGGGTATCGGGTCGAGTCATGGTGTAGCGGTGAGGGCGCAAGATTGCTCCGCTTCACCGCCAGGCAACCGGAATTGTGGGGCGCGGTGTCAGGTAGAAGGCACCGCCGCGACAAGCCCCGGGGAACCGCCGGAGAGGGGGATACCAGGGGGGCGTCGTTCTAGTTCAGGATGCCGTCGGCGAGGGCCTTCTGCACGCCGATGATGTCCGGGCCGCTCTTGAACTGTTTGACGATCGGGGTGGGGTTGCTCGAAATCCAGATCTTGAGTTCGGAATCCGTGTCGAAGCTCCCCGCGGTCTCGACGGCGAACTGGCTGATCGATTTGAAGGGGATGGAATGGTACTCGACTTTTTTTCCCGTCATACCCTGTCGGTCGACCAGGACAAGTCTCTTGTCCGTGAAGACGAAGAGGTCGCGGAAGACCTTGAAGGCGGTGGTGATCTCTTCCCCCTCGATGAGGATGGCGTCGAATTCCTTTTCCAGTTTGGTCACGTCGATTTCCGACGCGTTGCCGAGCATGGCGCTGAGTAGTCCCATAGGTTTGGTCGCAGGTGTTGAACGGCAAGAGCGTAGAAGATCGGCGCCGCAGCGTCAACTCCGGAGGATGGAGGGAACGTTTTCCGGGCGAGAGCCTCCTTCCGGCATCACGCCCCGGTGCCGGCCACCCTCTGCATCTGGGCATCGCTCAAGGGGGTGACCGAGCGGGTGGCGTGGTCGGGTTCGCCGGCGTAGGCGAGGAATTTTCCGCGGGCCTCGGCGTCGGCAAAGTCAAATCCGATCAGGGCCCGGCCGACGCGCTCCCCGGAATACTGGTAGTTGAAATAGATGAAGTCCGAGAGTCGCGACGCGCCCCGGAGAAAGTCCGCGAGAGCCCCGGCCCGCTCGAAGAATTCCACCTGGAGAAAGATGGGCATGCGCAGGAGAGAGGCATCGTAGCGGATGGCGCGGAATTCGATGTCGGGTTCGCCGGTGACATCCTCGAAGGTGAGCCCCCTCGTCTCCCAGGCCTCCACCAGTTCGCCGAATGATTCCTCCATGCTGTCGAAACCGATCACGGGCCAGGCTCGCTCGGGATCGACCTTGCCGTATTGGAACTCCACGATGTTGGCCCGGGTGCGCAGTTCGCTGAGCAGCCGGAAGAGGGTTCCGGGTTTTTCCTCGATCTCGAAGCGCAGGTAGCGTCGTCGCGCCGATCCGATGCGGGCGGCCCGAACCACCCGCTGGAACTGGGCGAAATCCATGTTCGCCCCGCAGATCACGAAGAGGATCCGGCTCCAGTCGGGCAGGTGGTCGCGGTGACTCAGCCAGCCGGCCAGACCCATGGCCCCGGCGGGCTCCGGGATGATGCGCCTCTGTTCCCAGAGAAACTGCATCGCGGCGCAGACCTCCTCGTTGGTCACGGTCAGGTATTCGTCGATCAGCTCCCCACAGAGGGCGAAGGTGTTGTCGCCGGCCCGCGCCACCGCGGTGCCGTCGCAGAAGACATCGACCTTTCCCAGCGTGACCGGTTTCCCTTCCCGGATCGCCGCGGCCATCGAATCCTGTTCTATCCCCTCCACCCCGTAGACCCGGATTTCCGGGTAATACTGTTTCAACCAGGCGGCCACCCCTGCCGCCATGCCCCCGCCTCCGATCTGGAGGAAAACCGCGTCGAAGGGGCCCTTCCGGCTCATCACGATCTCGTCGGCGATGGTGCCCTGGCCGCCGATCACGGCGAGGTCGTCGAAGGCGTGGACGAGGACGTAATCCTCCCGCTCCGCGCAGGCTTTCGCCGCGGCCACCGCGTCGTCGTAGCGATCGCCGACCAGTTCGATTTCCACGCCGGCACCGCCGAGCCGCCTCACCGCATCCTGCTTCATCTGCGGCGTGTTCAGGGGCATGAAAATGCGGGTGGGAAAACGCTTCCGGAAGCGGGCCGCGGCCAGCGCGACGCCCTGGGCGTGGTTGCCCGCCGATGCGGCCACCACGCCGGCGGTGGTTTCCGGATCGAGCTGGGCGATGCGATTGCACGCGCCGCGCCATTTGTAGGAGTATGTCGGGGAGAGATCCTCCCGTTTCAGAAAGAGATTGCGGCCCTCGAAAGACACCTCGTCCAGCGGCGTCGGACCGGCCACCTCGTAGACGCGCCCCCGGGCCAGGAGAATCTCGCGGCGCAGGTCGGTGAGGAGTGGGGAAGGGGGGGTGGGCACGAAGTTCCCTAAACCGGAAACCGCCGAATCTCCAATCGGCTCTGAAATTTTCTTGGCCCGGCTACCATTGTCGGGGGAGCATCTTTACCGCGGCGCGAACCAGGGCGCAGCCGACTTCCCCGGCATCCGGAGCCATGGGGTGGGGAGGTGGCGGAGGATAGGTCCAGGGGCATTCCTCGCGATTCACCCGGCTCCGCGAGGTGCTGGAGCGGGTCACCCACACGATTCGCCCGGTCGAAGCCTCGACCACCTTGAAGCGCGCCGCCACCGTCCGGGTCGACCTGGCCCGCGTCTCGTAGGTCACGCGGACCACCCGTTTGCCGATCACATTTCCGTTCTCGTCACAAATCTCCTCCGTCTCCTCCGTGGTGCCGTGTTCGATATCATACTCCTCCGCGTTGCCGGTGAGTTCGATGAGCAGGAGATGACGGATCCCCTCGCGCCCGCAGGCTGCCAGGTATTTCGGCTGCAGCGCTTTTTCGGCGGTTTCCCCGGCCAGGTGGATGAGGTGGGGAAAGGGGAAAGAATTCATCCGGATGTAGCCGCGTCTCTTGCCGATCTGGGTGGTCAACTCGTTGCGCATCGTTTCCGCCTGGTGGGACTGAACCGGTGCGCCGCCCACCTGGACGACCGGACCCACCGCTACGGCTCCGGAGGCGAGAGCGGTATCATCGAAGCGCTCCGCGCTGAGTTCGACCCTCGCGGTAACACAACCGGAGAGGGCGAACAGGGTGATAAGACCGATAGGTGGCAGGAGGCGGACGGAGAGGCCCATGAAGGCAGGACGAACGGGGAAACGAGCGATGCGAGGTTTTCTTAGCCCGGAGCTGCCTTCGCTTCGCGGAGAGGGGAGCGATCTTCCGGCGCTCTGCGCGTCACCGATCGTCCTCGGACGCTCCGGTCTCCGTCTCGGCTTCCGCGGGGTACTCGGCGAGAAACTCCTCGAGGCTCTCCCGGCTGTAGCCGGGCAGATCCCGGAATGCCTCGGGAATGGCGGTGAGGTTCATCTCGAATCCGCGCAGCGGTTTGACGAACCAGGGCCCCTGCTGGCCGGCATAGACCACGGTTCCCCGCCGGTCGACGACGAAAAGGCGCGTCGGCCAGGCCGCCCATCGCACCGCGTGGCGGTCGTCCATCGAATCGACGAAAACGGGAAAGCCGATCCCCCTCTCCCGGGCGAAGCGGAGCGCCGCGGCGGCCCGGTCGGGAAAGAGGTTCGTGTCCCGTATGGCAAAGGGAGAATTCGTGTGGAAACCGTTCGAGGGGTGGGCCTCCCGGATGTAGACGAGGGCGAAGGCGAAGCGGTCCCCGAAGGTTCGGTGCAGCCTCGCGACCGGTTCCGCGATCAACTGGGCGCAGTCGCAGGAGTAAGTGGCAAAAAACAGCACCAGAGGACGGCTCTCGTGGAGGCGAGAGAGTTGGATCGGCCTCCCCGTGGCCGCCTCTGTGATGAGAATATCCGGGGCAGGTTCTCCCATCCGGGGGGCATTGTGGATTCGGCCCGGCACCATGGCATTGACGTGGGCGGCGTCTTTTACCACCTCGCCGGCCCACGGGTCCGCGTGGGGATGAGGAGTTTCCTCGCCGATCCCCGGCAGGGAACCGGCGAGGAGAAGGATGCCCGGGGCGAGAGCGTAGAGCCAGACAGACGGGCGGAAAAAAGTCATGGAGTGTCTTTCAGTGCTCCACGTTGCTGAGGACCTCTTCGATGGTGGTCAGGCCCTCGCCTACCTTTGCCCAGCCGTATTCCCGCAGGGGCAGCATGCCGTTCTCCCGCGCTGTCTTTTTCAACTCGGAGTAGGTGGCGTTCGCGGTGATCTTTTCCGCCATCTTCGGGTCGATCAAGCAGATTTCGAGAATCGCCATCCGACCGCGGTAGCCGGTTTTGCGACAGGATTGGCAACCGACCGCCTCGTGAATGCCATCGCGTCCCTCGGGGGGAAACCCGATCCGGTCGAGATACTCGTCGTCGAGGTCGCGGGCCGGCCGGCGGCAGCTCTGGCAGAGGGTGCGGACCAGCCGCTGGGCGAGAAAGGCGCGGATCGACGAGGCGATGAGAAAGGGTTCGACCCCCATGTCGAGGAGTCGGGTGATCCCCGCGACCGCGTCGTTGGTGTGCAGCGTGCTGAAGACGAGGTGCCCGGTGAGAGCGCCGCGGATGGCGATCTCGGTGGTCTCCAGGTCGCGCATCTCCCCGACCATGATGATGTTGGGGTCGCCCCGCAGGATGCTGCGCAGGCCGCTGGCGAAAGTCAGTCCAATCTCCGGTTTCACCGGGATCTGAATGATGCCGTCCAGCTTGTTCTCGACCGGGTCCTCGATGGTGACGATCCGCGTGTCGCTGGTGTTCAGTTTTCGGAGAAAAGCATACAGGGTGGTGGACTTCCCCGAACCGGTCGGTCCAGTGACGAGGATGATGCCGTTGGGTTGTTTGAGCAGCCGGTTGATCTTTTCCTCGCTCTCGCCGTCGAGTCCGAGCATGGACATGTCGAAGGACTTGCTCGTGAGGAGGCGGAGGCTCACGCTCTCGCCGTGGACCGACGGGATCGTGGCGACCCGGACATCGATGGGTTCGCCGTCGAGTTCGAGGTTGATCCGGCCGTCCTGGGGAAGGCGCCGCTCGGCGATGTCGAGCTGCGCCATGATCTTGAGCCGGGAGATCAGGGAGGCCTGGAGCGCCCGGATATCGGGAGGAACCGTCACCGCCTGGAGCGACCCGTCCACCCGGTAGCGGATGCGGAGGTTTTTCTCCAGCGGTTCGATGTGGATGTCGGTGGCCCTTTCGCGAAGGGCTTCGCGGAAGATCTGATTGACGAAATTCATCACCGAAGCCTCCTCGTCCTCCTCGTCGAGCAGGGTGACCTCCTGAGCCATCTCGTCATCGTCGGCGAAGGATTCCCGGCCTTCGATCAGTTCGTCGAAATGCTCCGCGCCGACTCCGTACCCGAGGCGGAGACCTTCCATGATGCGATAGCGGCTCGAAATGGCCCAGGAGACGTTTTTCTGCAATTCCCGACCCACCGACTGTTTCGCCTCGATGTCGAAGGGGTCGTAAGTCATCAGGCAGATATCCTTGCCGCTGATTCTGCCGGGCAGGAGACGATAGCGCAGGGCGAGCTTGGCGGGGAAGCGGTTGTGCAGGGGTTGTTCCAGGTCGATTTCGGTATCTTCGAGGAAGGACAGCCCCAGACTTTCCGCCAGGCTTTCGGCGAAACGGTGCTCGTCGACGAGCCCCGAATCGAGCAGGGATTCCACCAGCGAAGCGTGGCGGGAACTCGCGTCGGCGAGGATGGCCTCGCATCGGGAACGGTCGGCGCAGCCACTCTTGGCGGCTACCTCGGTGAGAAGGGGGACCAGCGACGACATCTCAGCGGCTCGGTTCCGATTCGGAGGGCAGTTCGATTTCCCGGCCTTCGGAAAGTTTCTGCAGGGCGCCCCGGATGATGTTGCCCCGCTCCTCACGGGACATGTCGGGATACTTTTTCATGGTCTGGCGGATGTAATCGTGGAATCTCTCCTTCACTTCCGGAGACAGGGAGTTGTAGCGCTCACGCTCCTCGGGGGTGGGGCCGCGTTGGCGCTTTGCCCCCTCGCCTTCTTTGCCGCCGGCCTTGCGATCCGGGACCGGCGGGGCGAGCTGTTCCGGGTCGTAGCGCAGTTCGGCGACCTCGCCGGCGAAAGAGACTTTCGCCATCACTCCGGACAGGCCTTCCTCGCCGCCGGGCTCGACGACTTCGACCAGGAAAAGGCCCGATTCGTTGCCGCCACCTGCCTGAATCGTCACGGTCTGCCCGGTGTCGCGGTTGTAGACCCGGGCGAAAGCCTCATCCTCGAAGGTGGCCACCGCCCTGAGCACGTAGGTGTCGGAGATGTTCAGCGTCCTCCGGAAGGGACTGGTGGTTCTCAGGGCGTCGAAAAGCCTCGCCTCGGGAATGACGGGTTCGGAGAGGGATTCCAGGGGATCCGCCCGGCAGGGACCATGCAGGGCGAGAGAGAGCGACCATCCGGCCGCCACCGCCGTCGATGTCAGAATGCCTCCGCGTCCGGTTTTCCTTTTCATCACGTTCTAACCACGAATCTCCGATTCCTCGCTCTCCGGGGCGCTCTCGCCGGTGATCTCGGTGCCGGTGTCATCCTCCTCCGCCGGGGGTGGTCCCGAATCGGTGGCGTCGGGTTCCTCGGTGATTTCTCTGGTCGCGTCTTCCTTTTCCTCTTCGGGCACCGCACCCGGAGGAGCGAACCAGCGGGCGATAACGATCTGACAGATGGCCTGCGGTTCCGTCTCCCTGCTCTTTCGGTCGAGTTCCAGATTGAGCGATTTGATGACCTGAAATTTGTCGGGCCCCTGGAGGGTGGTAAGCCATTCGATGACGTCCTTTTCGTTGCCCTTCACCCGCAGGGAGACCGCGGTTTCCTGAAAAAAATCGTTCGCTTCCGGTTCCTGGAGGGATTGATTTTCGATCTCGATCTTTCGCTCGAAGAGATCGTCCTGCAGCGACTGGAGCAGGTCGCCCTGGGCCTTGGTCATGGAGGCGGAGTAGGGCGTGTGGCGGCGCAGCCAACGGTCCTTCGCCTCGGCCCGGGGAGCCTCTTCCAGCCACATCTCCAGGTCGGCCAGTTCATTCTCCAGGGCCCGGATCTCGGCCGTTCCGCCCCCCCAAACTTTCCGGACGTGACGGAACGCGATCAGGTTTCCCATCCCGAAGATGACGACGAAACAGAGCAGAAGCAGGGCTTTTTCACGCCGATTGAGGGGTTTCATGACTCTTTCGGTTTGCCTTCGATCTGAAAGGTGGCGGTGTTGTCGTTCTCCATGTCGGGTTTGGGCATGGTCCAATCGTAGTGGTCGAACTCGGCGATGCTGGAGAGATCCTCCTGCAGCCGGAAGGCCAGTTGCACGTCGCGGGCCTGTCCCCGGATGTAGATGTTGCGGCCACGGGTCCGGTATTCCCGGATGACGACACCGGAGCCGGGCAGCGCCTCGGTGATGCGGCTGAGCTGGACGATGGGAAACCACTTGAGCTCGAAGGCCGGTTCCAATTCCCGCCACCGGGATTCGACGCGCTGGATCTCCTCGACATCGGGCTCCAGCAGGGCGATCTGCTGGCGGAGAGCGGTGATCTGCCCGCGGTTCGATTCCGCTCGTTGCCAGATAAATACCCCGGCGGTGAAATAGGCGGCGAGGAGCAGTACCGCGACGGCCGAGGCCCAGATCGCGATCTTGCGACGCCTGCGCACCGCCAGGACCGGCAGCGGGGTCAGGGCGGGGCGGGGTTTTGCCTTGCGATCCGCTCCGCGCAGTTCGGAGAAGGCCGTTTCCAGGCGGACGGCAGCGGAGAAACTCTTCTCCTCCTCGGCGGAGACGTCGTCCACGAGAACGGCCAGACGGGTGGGAAGACATTCCTCGAAGGCGGGATCACCCTCCAGAGAGAGGAGGAGGAGATTGATTTCCAGAGCCGCGGCGGCGTTCAGTTCGGGTCTCACCGCGAGGACCTGGGAATGGAGCAGCTTGCCGCGGTGAAAGATGGCGAGGGAGAGATGCCGGTGCTCCACCCAGAGCACGGCGCCGTCGTCGATGCGCTGCCGGACCAGTGCCGAGGGGGCATATCCCGCCGCCCCGGGGAGGATCATCTCATCGGAGAGCGGACTGTCGATGAGGTGCACCGCGATCTTGGCCTGCCCGGCGTCCTCCTCGATCAGGTCGAAGTCGAAGACGGTCTCCCCCATGGAACCGGCGGCGAGACCCCGCTTTTCGATCTGGGCGAAAACCATGGGTCGGACCAGGTCGAGGGAAGTGGCCGGCAGGGTGACGAGAAAGGTTGGCGCCCGATTCACCGGGACTCCGACGATGACGTTGGCCCGGTTGCCCACCGCTTCCCCGAGGTCGCTACCTTCGGCCACGCGACGATTTCCCGAGTAGACGCTCCAACCGCTCTCGGGATCGGGGATGGCGGTGAGGTAGCTGGGCATAGCGTAACAGGTCGTCGCAACGGGCGGCGAATTCAACACCGCGATTCCCGCGCGGTTTCTCCGAGTGAGGTCTTTTCGCTTGCCAGGTTTGGTCTGTTGCCGGTATGAGAGCAGCAGAGCCGTGGACCCCTCACTCAAACCGAAACGATGGCCGCCGCCCAGGTTTCTCGACAGTCCCCTACGTCTGCTCGCGGTGGCCGTCGAGGCGATGTTGGAGAAGGCGAAGCGCACCCTCCGCTACTGGCAGGGCCGCGCCGTGCTGCCCGCCACGATCAAGAAACACAACGCGATTCGTTTTCCCGGAGGCGTCATCCTGCAGGGCAGGGTCATGGCGGCGCGACGTCTGCGGCGTCCCCGGGTCGACGACTCGGCCTGGGTCAACCTCGCCCGGATGTTGCGACACTGGCTCACCGATGAGGAACCCTACGCCAAGGTGGAGGCGGAATGCGCCGGCGTGGTCCGGACCACCCACGCGGACGGGGAGGGCTATTTCGAGATCCTCTTCGACCACCCCGAGGTCGCCGAGGCGCGCCATCTCAAGATGCGGTTGCCCGAGGTTCACTCGCACCGATGGAGGGAGATCGGCATCTTCTGTCCGCCGGCGGATTTCGACTATCTCGTTTTCAGCGACATCGACGATACCATTCTGGAGACCAACGCCGCGTCGGTGATTAAGATGATTCGCACCACCCTCTTCGGCAACGTGTTGACCCGGCAGGTGTTCCCGGGGACGACCGAACTCTTCGCCAAGCTGACCCGGGGGGGAAATCCGGTCTTCTACGTGACCAGTTCTCCCTGGAATCTGCGCGGCTTCATCCAGTCGGTGTTTGAGCGCCACGATCTGCCCTCGGGAGGATTCTTCATGACCGACTGGGGCCTGGACAAGGAACGCTGGTTCAGCAAGTGCCACCGCCGCCACAAGATCGGTGCCATCGAGCGGGTGCTCCGCTGGTATCCCGGGGCCAAGGCTATCCTGGTCGGCGACAGCGGGCAGTTGGACCCCGAGATCTACAAGGAGGTGGCGGAGCGAAACCCGGGCCGGATCGACCTGGTGCTTATCCGGAAGATATCGCGGAGCCGTCGCCGTTTGCGCAAGGTCGAGGAATTCGCCCGGCAGATGGAGGAAAGGGGGACCCACTATTGCCTCTGCCGCGACTCGGACGAGATGGCCGAGCGTTTCGAGGCGGCGAAAGCCGGAAAACCCGGGGAACCGGACGGGCCTTCCGATTGAATTCCGCGGTGGGAGCGCCGGAGAAAAGCTCCGATGGTCTTGTCCCGTTTCTCGAACCTAACCGAACACCTCCTCCAGGGCTCGGCGCATCACCCCGGAATCGGGTGTCCGGCCGGTCCAGTATTCGATGCCGATGGCTCCCTGGGAGACGAGCATCCCCAGCCCGTCGATCACCCGGCAGCCCCGGTCGCGCGCCTCGCGCACCAGACGGGTCGAGGGCGGGTTGGGAATGACGTCGGCGACCACCGTCTCCGCACTCAGGGAATCCAACGCCAGGGGAACCCTCGCGTCGGTATCGGGAAACAGCCCGATCGAGGTCGCATTGACCACGATGTCCGTTCCCCCGGGAAGGGCGAAGTCCCCCTGCCAGGGCACGAAATCCACTTCGAGTCTGCCGCCCACCGCCTCAGTCACCCGGCCGGAGAGCAGGTCCCTCAATTCGCGCCCCCGTTCTTGGCTCCGGTTCACCACGGTGATGCGGCTGACGCCCGCCAGGGCCATCTCGACTCCGATGGCGCGAGCCGCACCGCCCGCCCCGAACAGCACCAGGGATTTGCCCTCGGGTTCTTCAATCTGCCGAAAACTCGAGACAAAGCCCTTGCCATCGGTGTTTTCGCCGATCCAGCGCCCGTCCCGGAAGACGACGCAGTTCACCGCGCCGATGAGTTGGGCGGACGCTCCGAGGCCATCGAGATGGGGGATCACCGCCACCTTGTGGGGGATCGTGCAGTTGAACCCCTGGAACCCGAAAGCACGGGCGCCGGCCACGGCCGCCTCCAAATCGGCGGGTTTGACCTCCAGGGTCAGGTAGCGCCAGTCGAGCCCCATGTCCCGGAAGGCCGGCTCGATCATGGCCTGAGTGGGGTTTTCCGCCACGGGAAACCCGAAGCAGCCGATGAGTTCCTGTTTGAAATTCCAATCCCTGGCCATGCGATCTGCTCTCAACCTAGGAACATGCCGGGGAAAGCGGAAACAAAAAAATTCCGGAAACCTGCGTGGAGTACCGAGACCGAGCGGGACCGGTGCGGCATGTCTTCCCGCGTCACCCGTCATTGTCTCATTGCCGGGGGCGACGGATGGCGTCATGATCGGTAACACGTCCTCCCTCCGCATGCGTGCTCCCGACATCATCGAAAAAAAACGCGAAGGCAAGACGCTGAGCGAATCCGAGATCCGAGCCTTCATCTCGGGGTACACCCTGGGGGAGATTCCCGATTACCAGATGTCGGCCCTGGCCATGGCGATCTATTTCCGCGGAATGACGGCGGAAGAGACCACCCACCTCAGTCTCGCCATGCTGGAGTCCGGCGAGGTCTTCCGCTATCCCGACGTCGATCGGCAGATCGTGGACAAACATTCCACCGGCGGAATCGGCGACAAGGTATCGCTGGTGCTGGCCCCCCTGCTCGCCTGTGACGACCTCTGGGTTCCCATGATCTCGGGCCGCGGTCTCGGGATCACGGGGGGGACCCTGGACAAGCTGGAATCGATTCCGGGCTTCACCGTAGGGTTGACCATGGAGGAGGCCCTGGCGCAGCTCGGCGAGATCGGAGTGGTCATGATGGGGCAGACTCCGGAGATCTGTCCGGCCGACCGCAAACTCTACGCCCTGCGCGATGTGACCGCCACGGTTCCGAGCCAGCCGCTCATCGTGGCCTCGATCATGTCGAAGAAGCTGGCGGAGAGTCTTGACGCCCTGGTTCTCGACGTGAAGTTCGGCCGGGGCGCCTTCATGAAAACGAGGGACGAGGCGGAATCCCTTGCCGAGGCCATGGTCCGGGTCGGTGCCGCCATGGGCGTGCGCACCGAAGCCTGTCTCAATCCCATGGTCGAACCCCTGGGCGCCACCGTGGGCAACGCGCTCGAGGTCGCCGAAGCGGTCGAAACCCTGCGAGGCGGGGGACCGCCGGACCTGCGCCGTCTGGTGATCGACCTCGCCTCCCGGGTCAGCCTGGCCGACAAGGCGAAGCTCGGGGAGTGGCTGGACGGGGGCGCCGCCTGGGAGAAATTTCGTGCTCTGGTCCGAGCCCAGGGGGGCGATGCGTGCAGCCTTGAGGACATGGCGCGAGTGCACGCCGCGGCAGTGGTTCGGGATATCTCGGCGCCATCGGCCGGCGAGGTCACTGCGGTCGATGCGGAGATCATCGGCCGGGCCAGTCTCTCCCTGGGTGCGGGGCGCTCTCGGGCCGAGGAGGACATCGATCCTCGCGTGGGCTTCGACGGCATCGTGAAGACCGGAACCATGGTGGCCCGCGGCGACCTGCTGGGGAGGGTGCACGCTGCGGATGCGGCGCAGGCGGAGATCGCCGCCCGGCAATTCCTCTCCGCCGTCGAGATTCGCTGAGCAGGCGACAAAGTTTTCACCTTCGTCCGGCCGGCGACCGTGTAGGATGCCCCATGGACTGGCGTGGAATACTGTTGCCCGCGATACTCCTCCTCTCCGGTTGTCGGGAGATTCCTCCTCCGGTGATCGTCGAGACCGAACCCACCGTGGAATCCCTCATCACCACCTTCCTCGATGGGGGAGGAACGTTTCGGGACATCCCGTTCTCCGAAGTGATCGAGGCGTCCACGGGAAAGCGGGTTCTGCCCATCGACCCGAACGATCCCGTCGACGCCCGGATCCTTGGGGAGATCGGGCGGGCGCTCGACTTGACCCTGGCCCGGTTCAATCGGCCGGATTCGCCGGCAAACGCGGAGGAGCGGATCAACGAGGTGAGTTCTCACTTCGAGGAGAGCCTCCGGGAACTGCTGGACCGCGCCCCGGGGTTTTCCTGTGATTACCCCAGAACCCGCGAAGGGCACCTGCAGCGCTCCGGATATCCCGATCTCCGGATCGTCTTCGAGGAGGCAGACCGGGTGATCTATTTCGATCCCAAGCTGGTCGAAAGGGGCACGTTGGATTCCAGCCTGAGGACCTTCTACTTCACCCCCCGGGGAGAGACGGGCAAGGTGTTGGAGGATGCGCACCATCTCCTCGTCGGGATCGAGCACGATGGGAATACGGGGAACTGGGAGTATCTCCGCTGGCACCTCGTCGATCTGGCGCGATTTCGCGTCAGGCTCAAGGCGGAGTTTCAGGCGAGCAACAGGGAAATCTATACCCCGGAGCTAGTGATATCGGTGGGCGATCGATGATCGATCGAGGGGCGAACGGCCCCGCTATTTCACTTTGAGGTCTCGAACCTTGTCCGTGGTCGGCAGGTAGCGGTAGTAGACTTCCAGCATGAGGATGGCCCAGGCCGAGTTCATGATCGTGCCGTCCTCGCCCTTGCCGCCGCCGATCCGCCAGGAACCGTCGGCGTGCTGGGCGTCGAGCAGTTTCGGTTGGAAGGCCTCGTTGTATTTTTCCCACTCCTTTCCTCCGTGCATGAAGAAGGCCTGGGTGTTGTAGTATTCATCGTAGAGTCCGTGCCCGCGCGGGTCGGGGGATGGATTTGCATAGGCCTTCTCCAGGTAGGTCATCGCCTTTCGGTACATCGGAGTGTCCGAGCCGCCCCAGATCTGCATGGCGAGCAGGGCCGCGCCCGTCAGGGTCTTTTTGCCCTCGGGGTCATCGGGACGATACTTGAAAGCCCCCTGGTTGTCCTGGATGGCGGGAAGATAATCGCCGACCGCCCGATCCAGGGCCCGCTCCACCCCGGAGAAATTTCGGCCCGTGTTGTAGGCGGCTTTCAGGGCCTGCACGTTCCATCCGGAAACCGACATGTCCTCGGTGCCGCCGTGCAGGTAGGACCATCCCCCCATGGGATCCTGCCCGGCTACGATGATGTCGACCGCTTTCCTCAGTACCGACTCGAGGCGCGGAATCTCTTTGCCGCTCTCCTTTGTCAGGGTATACAGCTCAGCCAGCGCATAGGTGGCGATGGCGTGCTCGTAGGCCTCGTGGTGTCCCTTCTGCCCGTTGGTCATCAGGCCGTCATTCTTGATGGCGCGGTTGATCAGGTAGAGCGTCGCCTTGACCACGGCATCCCCGTATTTCGGCGATTCCGGGGTCTCGCAATGCCCCAGGTAGGCGAGGAGAGCCAGACCGGTCATGCCGCAGGGAAATTCCTTGCCGATGGCTCCCGTCTCCCGATCCTGCTGGGTGGTCAGCCAGTCGAGCCCCTGGCGCACCGCTCGCTCGGCCCGGTCTTCTCCGCCGCTCTCCCGCAGCCTTCTCATCCTTTCGGTCATGGAGCAGCGCGACCGCATGGTGGCGGGGATGACCCCCATGTTCGAGACGTCGCCAAATCCGCTCATCGATATGCCGAAACCGGCATCGCTGCTGGACATGCTGGCCAGGGACAGATCCGTGTTGGCGCTGTCCAACTCGGGCACGGCGAAGCTGGAGAAAGCCAGCGACGACACCACCGGCTGGGTCGAGGAGACCGGAGCCGCACTTTTCCGTGTCTTGCGGGTCATCGTCGGACTGTCCAGGCTGGCGTTGTCGGTATTGGCCACGGATGACACGGTGACGAGAGGTGGATTCGGCCTAGGGGTGGCGACCTTGGCCAGCACCAGAAGCAAGGCGAGCACCGCATGGACGATGATAGCGATGGTGACGGCGCCGAGACGATCCGGGGTGTCGGGGGCCCGATCCATGGCGTGGACCGTCTGTCCCCCGCCCACGACCAGGGATACCGGGCCGGTCCTCTCGATGTCCGTTGCGGTCAGGGCAATCGCTTCGGGGGGTGGTTCTTCTCTCCGGGCCTCCGCGGCCGGCTCCTTCGCCGATGCGTCGGGGGGAGGGGTTTCCCCCGGGTGAGCCACCCTCGCCACCACATCGGGTTCTCGACCTGACCCGGCCCTTTCCCGGCATGCGGCGGCGGCGCTATCGTCCCCGGCCGTCTCGTGCAACCGGGCCTTAAGCTCCCAGGCTTCCGCCGAGGGAGCGGAGGCGAGGAACTCGTCGAGCAGGGCATGTGCCGACCCGGGATCGATCCGGCCCAGGATCGTCGCGGCAAAGAGGATGGCTTCCTCCTGGAAAGGAATTTCGGGACTGTCCGCGATCAGCCGGGCAGCTTCTTCGTACTTCCTTTCCTCGAAACATATCTTCGCCGCCAGTTTTCGGGTATCCCAGTCGCCGGGATTCTGTTCGAGGTGCGCCAGGAGGTGTCGGATGTCCATGGTTCGATCGGAGATGCGTTGCCGGATCGGCCCCCGAGCCGAGGCCGTGATCAAATCAACGAAGTGGGCGAGAAGGGAAGCCCTTTGTGCCCATTTCTCGATGTTTTCAGCTTACTTCAAATCAGACAAAAAACGGAGCACAAAATCTCAGGTATCGTCGGCGAGAGACTGCTCCAGCGCCATCTCCACCACGACGGCGGCGAGACTTTCCGTGACCTCGTCGAGGCGTTGGTTCGCGGCTTTCCAGGTTTCAAGCGATGGCGGGTTCGCCGCGAGTTGTGCCCGCACCTCCTCCGCGGCCGATTCGATCTCCTCCCGCTCGGCCGAAGCGATGCGGTCACCCGCCAGGGCCAGTGCCGATTCGACCGCGGGTAGCAGTTCCTCGCTCTTGAGGCGGGTCTCGGCGAGAAGGCGTTTTGTCATGTCCTCGTAGGCGTGGTCCACCGATTCGTCGATCATCCGCTCCACGGCCTCGTCATTGACGTCGACGGCCGCGTCCTCGATCTCGAGGATGTGGTCCCGACCCGTTTTCGTGTCGCGGGTCAGCACGGTGAGGATGCCGTTTTCGTCGATGGAAAACTCGACTCCCACGCGGGCGCTGCCCTTGGGGCCGGGATCGAAGGGCACCGCGATCTCGCCGAGGAGCCAGTTGTCCTGGGCCATCTCCCGCTCGCCCTGGAGCACCCGAACCGCCATCGACGCCTGTTGGGCCACGGCGTTGGTGAACAGCTCTCCCGCCTTGGCCGGGATGGTCGTGTTCCGGGGAATGATGACATTCATCAAACCGCCGATGGTTTCGATGCCGAGGGAGAGAGGCGTGACGTCGACGAGCACGACCTGTCGCACCCGGCCGCAGAGAACCCCCGCCTGGATCGCCGCTCCGATGGCGACGGCTTCGTCCGGGTGTTGCGAAAGATTCGGCTCTCGCCCGAACCACTCCTCCACTTTGGCTCGAACCAAGGGAATGCGCGTGCTGCCTCCGACCAGGATGAGGTGATCGATCTCTCCGCCCGATTTTTGCCGGGCTTCCAGGAGGGCCTGTTGGCCGATCACCCGGGTCCGCTCCAGCAGGGGCAGGGCGAGAATTTCCAAGGCTTCCCGGGTCAGTTCGCGACTCAGGCTCTTTTCGCCGGCAAAGAAGGGCAGATCGAGGGACGCCGATTCCGCATCGCTCAGGGTTTCCTTCGCCTTCCTCGCCGCGTCGAGCAGCCGGCTTTCCTGCTCCGCCGACAGCGTCGTCGTGCCCATGCCGGATTCGGCGAGAAACCAGTTGGCGATGGCCCGGTCGATGTCGTCACCGCCCAGTCGGGTGTCGCCGGAAGTGGCCAGCACTTCGAAGACGCCCTCCCGCAATTCCAGGACGGAAAGGTCGAAGGTTCCCCCACCCAGGTCGTAGACCGCGATCCGTTCTCCCGACTCCGCTGGGTCCAATCCGTAGGCCAAGGCCGCCGCGGTTGGTTCGTTGAGAATTCTCTCCACCCGCCAACCGGCCGCTTCGGCTGCTCGCTTCGTCGCCTCGCGCTGGGCGTTGCCAAAATAGGCCGGCACGGTGATCACGGCCCGGTGAACCGGCTCCTCCAGCGCCGCCTCGGCGATGGATCGGATCCGTCGCAGCAGATCGGCGGAGAGTTCCTCGGGGGTGCGGCTTTCGCCTTCGCCGAGATCGATCCGGATGGTGTCTTCCGCGCCGGCGCTGAGACGGCCCGGAAAGTCGGCCCAATCCGCCTCGGTCAATTCCCCGAAACGCCGCCCGATGAGGCGCTTGATCGACGCCGCCGTCGCCTCGGGGTGGAGTGCCCGGCTCCGCAATGCCTCGTGGCCGGTCAGCATCCCCTCCGCGGTTCGGCAGACCACCGAAGGCAGGAGTCGGCGCCCCTCGCCGTCAGCCAGGATGATGGGGAAGCCCGAATCGACCAGCCCGACCAGCGAATGCGTCGTGCCCAGGTCGATTCCCACGATCAAGTCATCAGTAGCTGCCATGCCGTCAGTCCAGTGCGATGAGTGCGACGAGACGCTGCTGACATTCGCTCGCCCATTTTTCGAGAAACTTCAATTCACCCAGAACGGAGCCTGCCGCGGAGAAGTCGCCCCGGTTTCCGGCATCCTCCAGCTCGGGAAAGCGCGCCACCAGTTCCGTGGTCATGGTGGTGATCTCGCCCAGTCTCTCCTGGACTCGGGTCTGGGCGCGGATGCCATCGGCAGAGGCGAGAGACCGAGCCACCCGGGAATCCGCTCTTCGGTAGCGATCGAGGGCGCAGTCCGCCTCGCGGAGGGTCGCGTTGAGTTGGGAGAACAGATGCATCAAGCGGTCGCTGAGGACCGCGGTTCCGCGCTGCGGCGTCTCCCCACCCTTCGCCGCGAGCCAGGCTCCGAGGAGGCCGGCGGGCCGCTGGAGGACTCCCCTCGCCTTGTTGATTCGGGAGGCCTTTTCTCGATTGGCGTCCCCGCCACCGACGTCGGGGTGGTGCGTCCGGCTGAGCTCGCGCCACGACTGTTCGACCGTCTCACGGGACAGAGTCAACCGGGGTTCGAGGTTCAGGGCATCGAACAGCTCTCGCGACATGTCAGCGACGGAATTCGAGGGGGAAGCCCGATATCCGGAACGGAAGGCAGGGGGTTACGGGAGGGTTGGCCCTCGATTCTAACGCCCGCCGGTCCGCTTTTTGTTGGGGCCACCGCCGCCCTGTTTCCGGGTCGGGGTGAGGTTGGGTTTTGCCCGCTTTTTGGGCTGGCCGGGACGGGCCATGTTTCGGGGTGGTCTCGCTGGGCCTCGGCCCATGCCGCCGGGATTCCGCGGATCGACCCGGTAGACGATGCGGGCCTTTTCGGTGTCGTAGGGCGACATCTCGATCTTAACCTTGTCTCCGGCCACGAGGCGGATGAAACGCTTGCGCATCTTCCCCGAAATATGGGCAAGGACCAAGTGCCCGTTCTCCAGGGCCACCCGGAACATGGTTCCAGGCAGGACCTCGTGAATGGTGCCTTCGAGTTCGACCGATTTCCCGTCGTCTTTCGACATAATCAAGTTTCGCTTACAACATGGACCAGAATTCCGCTTTGAGAAGCGATTTCTCGTTCTACCTCCCTGTTACGGCCAAAAACCTGCCCAGGCGATCAGAAAATTTGTAATCGCACTTCTGCGAGCCGATTCTTTTAAAAACAAACAAATAATCAAAGATTCTTAACGAAATGACCAAGAAACGGGTTTCTCGGACGTCTCATAGGAAACGAGATTTTCTCATTTGCGCGATTTTTCCAAAGAGTGAGAAGCAGGGCTTGATTGAAAGAAAATACGTGCAATATATCAAGGTATCTTAAATATTAAGACGTGTGGGATAGCTTTCGGGCGATTCCGCAACTTGAAACAGGAACCCTTTGAGACATAACCCAGAGAGATGACGATGACAGACACGAGCATACAGAAGAAGCAGCGGGAGATCACCGCGGACCGGGACCGGGAAGAGCAGAGCGTTCGCGGTCGAGATTTGAACGGCGATGCCAGCGAAATCGCCAAGACCTTGGCCGAGCGTTCGGCGGGGCTGTTGGGGCTTTGCCAGATCCTGAAGGAGAAGAAGATCGGATACAAGCAGTTTTTCCTTTTGGAATTTCTGATCGAGTCCGGCGAGACGACGATGACGGAGATCGCGAGCACGATGAGCATGAAGACGGCGGCGGTCACCGGGATGATCGACCGTTTGTCCAACCGGTCCTTGGGTTATGTTCAGCGTTATGACTGTCCCAACGACCGTCGCAAGCGTCTGGTCCGGATCACGGAGAAGGGAGAGCGCGCGGTGATGGAGATTCGCGGGATGATGCAGGAATTGTTCACCGGTCTTCTCGCCGCCGAATTCGAGGGCCGGGAGGAGGAGCTTGAGCCGGTTTACGCGAATCTGCGCGAGTTGGCGGACTCCTGAGTCCGGTATCGGGGCGGAGACCGGTGCGGGGTGGCGGAGACAGGGGACG
>CAZLUZ010000016.1:0-39127 GCA_964562825.1 uncultured Akkermansia sp. | reverse complement strand
CGCACCTTGGCCGGATTGCCGTCGGTGTCCATGTAGGGCGGAAAATCCTGCACTATCTTCGAGGAGCCTCCGGTGATGGCGTGGGCGCCGATCCGGCAGAACTGGTGGACGGCGGTGAAGCCACCGAGGATGGCGTGGTCCTCGACCTGCACGTGTCCGCCGAGGGTGCCGTTGTTCGAAAAAACGACGTGGTCCCCGACCACGCAGTCGTGGGCGATGTGGGTATAGGCGAGAAAATTTCCGTGATTTCCCAGCACCGTGGCGTCTCCCGGGGAGGTGGCGCGATTCACCGTGCAGAACTCGCGAAAAACGTTGTGGTCTCCGATGCGGAGAAAGGTGGGTTCCCGCTCGTACTTCAGGTCCTGGGTGGGCTGGCCGATGGAGGCGTAGGCGTAGAAGCGGTTGCCCGCACCGATTTCCGAGGGACCGGAGAGGGTGACGTGGTTCTGCAGCCAGCAATCGTCTCCGAGGCGAACGCCGGGATGGATCACGCAGTAGGGACCGATAGTGACGTTTTCACCCAGTTCGGTGGTGGGATCGACGATGGCGGTGGGATGGATTTCTGTCGCCATGGCGCGAAGGATCAGGTGTCCACGATGGCGAACTTCAGTTCGCCTTCCGAGGTAACTTCGTTGTTCACCAGACAACGGCACTTGGCCGAAGCCATGGTGTTGCGGGTCTTGAGCAATTGCGCTTCGACGAAGAGGGTATCTCCCGGCATGACCGGTTTGCGGAATTTCACCCGGTCCGCGCTGAGGAAATACCCGATTTTTCCCTGATGTTCCGGACGGCGCAGGAGGATGATGCTCGCCACCTGGGCCATGGCTTCGATCTGGAGGACGCCTGGCATCACGGGATGACCTGGGAAATGGCCCTGGAAATAGGGTTCGTTGATGGTGACCTGCTTGATGCCGGTGCACCCCGAGTCGCCGTCGAATCCGACGACGCGGTCGATCATGAGGAAGGGGTAGCGGTGGGGGAGGATGGACTGCACCTCCTTGATGTCGAGGACGCTCTCACCGTAGGGAATGTTGACCGGAGGCACCATGGATCGGGTGTCCTGAATTCTAGTGTTGAGCATCCGGGCCATCTCCGTATTCGGCCCGTGGCCCGGCTTGACCGCGATGACATGGCCGCCGATCCGCTTGCCGCAGAGCATGAGGTCGCCGATGAGGTCGAGGATCTTGTGGCGGACGAATTCGTCGGGGAATCGCATCGCTTCCTTGCTCATCACCGAGTCGCCCCGGATGACCACCGCGTTTTCCAGGCTACCACCCTTGATGAGGCCTTTTTCCAGGAGGGGCTCCACATCCTCGTAGAAAACGAAAGTTCGGGCCGGTGCGATCTCCTCCTCGTAAATCTCGGGGGTGATTTCGATGGACCGGTACTGCGTCATGCGGCCGTCCGGACCCACCTGGGTGCAGGAGACGCGAAAGGTCTTGTCCGGAACGATGGTGATGAGGGAGCCCCGGTGATCGAGGTGAATGGGTTCCCGGACGTCGAAAATCGAGCGGTATTCCTGCTGTTCCTCGATGCCCGCTTTCTTGATGCATTCGACAAAGGGCAGGGCCGAGCCATCGCCGATGGGCGGTTCGTTGGCATCCATCTCGATGAGGGCGTTGTCCACTCCCATGCCGACGAGGGCCGAGATGACGTGTTCCACGGTATGCACCTTGACGGCTCCGTCTGCCAGGGTGGTAGCCCGCTCCACTGTCTGCACCTTGGAAACGTGGGCGTCGATGAACGGTTGGTCGTCCAGATCGACTCTGCGGAAGCGGATCCCGTGACCGGGAGGTGCGGGCTTCATCGTCAACGAAACCTGTTCGCCGGTGTGGAGAGAGGTTCCCGTCATGGCTGCCGCAGAGGCGAGCGTTTTCTGTCGAGCTGCAGACATTTCGTGATTCGTGGAATTTCCGAGCCTCCATCACTAGCGCAAGGAACGGGATAGTCCAGTTTTCTCTGCCGGGTGATTCGCGGGCGGCGGAAAGCGGCGTAGCTTGGCCTTCATCGACCTGCGTCTCTACAGTCCCTCTTTCGAGGTGATCGACGAATCCCCCCACTGGATCGTGGTGAACAAACCGGCGCACCTCCTGACCCACCCGAACAAACCCGGCAATCCTCCGACACTGCTCGACGGGCTGGTGCAGTTGCTCGCCTTCGAGGTGGCGAACGGGGCGCGTATTTCGGTGATGAACCGTCTCGACCGGGAGACCAGCGGCCTGGTTTTTGCGGCGAAGCACGCCGGGGCGGCGGCGCGTTTTGGGATTGCTTCCCAGGAGCGCTCCGTGATCAAACGCTACCTGGCGATCGTGTGGGGGTGGCCCTCGGCCGATCATTTTCGCGTGGAGGCGCCCATCCGGCGACGGGGAGAATTCACCGCGTCCGAGATCCACGTCGAACAGGCGGTCCATCCCGGGGGCAGGCCCTGCGTTACCGAGTTCGAGGTGATGGAGCGATTCCGCCGCGAGACCGCCAACGGGGACCGGTTTTCCCTGCTGCGTTGCCGGCTGCACACCGGTAGAATGCACCAGATCCGGGTGCACCTCGCTCACGTCGGTCACCCTGTGGTGGGCGACAAGATCTACGGGCCCTCGCGCGAGTGCTACCTGCGGTTCATTGAAACGGGGTGGACACCGGAGCTGGCCCGGACCCTGCTTCTCGACCGGCAGGCGCTGCACGCCGCGGAAATCGTCTGGGAGGAACATGGTTGGGCTTCGCCGCTGCCCTCCGAACTGGCGGAGTTTTTGGAAAAAGGAAGATGAAATCGGGTCTTCCCTGTTCTAGGTTCCGCCCCCCCACAATCCTCATCCCGGGTGGGAGGGAGAACACTTTCCACAGCGCCAATGAACCTCTCGATCGACAAACTCCCTGAATGCCGGGCGAAAATCTCCGCGGAAGTGCCCAACGTCAAGGTTTGCGAAATTCGAGACGGAGTGGTCGACGCCTTCATGGCCCAGGCCAAGCTGCCGGGATTCCGCCCGGGGAAGCTGCCGCGGAAGGTGGTGGAGAAGAAATTCAAATCGGGTATCGAGGAGGAGTTGCGCGAACGCCTCGTCCGCGCCGTGATCCGCGAAGCGCACGTCCGCGAAGACCTGGAGATCCTCGGCGTCGCAGCGGAGGAGCGTGCCGTGTTCGAGGCGGATGGGGTTTTCACCTACATCTGCGAAGTGGTGACCAAGCCAGAGGTGGAACTCTCGGAGGAGGACTACAAAAACATTCCCGTGGAGGTGGAGAAACAGGAGGTGACCGATGAGATGATCGAGGAATTTCTCGGTCGGGTGCAGCAGAATTTCGCGAGTTACGAGGAAACCGCGGAGGAATCGAAGCCGGGGGACAAGGTGTGGATCACCTTTACGGCGACGCGCGACGGCGCGCCCCTGACCAAGTCGATTCCGGAACAGGCCCACGGTCTGGCGGTGCGGGAGGAACCGCTCGAATTCGATCTGCCGCGAGAGGACCAGAAAGATGGGCGGGAATTGATCCCGGGTCTGTCCGACGGTCTCGTCGGCGTGAACGCGGGCGATACCATCGTGATGGAAATCGATTTCGGGGAGGATTTCTTTGTGCCCGAGCTGAACGGGGTGCGCGCGGAGTACAGCGTCGATGTGCACGATGTCCGTCGGGTGGTGCTTCCCGAGATCGACGACGACCTGGCTGAGGAAATCGGGTTCGAAACGCTCGAGGAATTGAGAGAGAGCTACCGTCGCGAGACGGAGGGGCGTTTCGAGCGGGCCCGGGTGAACCAGATCGAACAGGCCATCCTGACCCATCTCAATCGGGAACACGAATTCGATTTGCCCCCTCAACAGGTTTTTCAGGAGACTCAGCACCAGGTCAACCGGATGGTCACCAACGCCTACCAGCAGGGGCTGCAGCCCGACGACATCGACAAGCACGAGAAGGAGATCGTCGACAGTGCCTCAGAGCGGGCCGTGGCCAATCTCAAGACCCGCTACCTCCTCGATGAGATCGCGGAAAAAGAGAAAATCCAGGTGGAAGAGGAAGAGCTGATGAATCACATCCTGCTCCTGGCTCAGCGGGAGAACAAGTCACCGAAGAAGGTAGTTCGCGAAATTCAGGACGGCCCTGGCATCGAGAATTTTCGGGCCGACCTCCTGATTTCCAAGACCATTGCATTTCTGCGGGAGAATGCTAGCGTGACGCTGGTCGACGCGAAGCCGTCCGCCGATTGATGGCGGGTCCTCAAGATCGCCCTCTCTTCATCCGCAGCCATTCTACCCCTAAACCGATGTTCGACGAAGTAACCCAAGAGTTTTCCCCCCTTTTGCCGCCCCACCTCCAGCAGAGGATCGCCGATCCCGTGCAAAACGTGAGCGTGGTGGAGAAGGAGGGCAACACCCTGATCCAGTTCGACCTGGTCTCCCGCCTGATGAAGGATCGCATCATCTTCATCGGCGAACAGGTCAGCGATCCCCTGGCGAACTACATCATCGCCCAGTTGCTCTACCTGCAGATGCAGGATCCCTCCAAGGACATCAACGTGTATATCAACAGCCCCGGCGGATCGGTCACGGCGGGCCTGGCCATCTACGACACGATGCAATTCGTGACCTGCGATGTGAACACCTACTGCATGGGTATGGCGGCAAGCATGGGAGCGGTCCTGCTTACCGCGGGAACCAAGGGCAAGCGTTATGCCCTGCCCAACAGCCACATCATGATTCACCAGGTGTCGGGTGGAGCCCAGGGTACCGCCTCGGATGTGGAGCGGACCGTGGAATTCATGTACTCCCTGAAGAAGCGCCTCAACGAGATACTCTCCCTGCACACCGGCAAGTCGGTGGAAGACATCAAGCGGGATTCGGATCGGGACTACTACATGTCCGCCCAGGAGGCCGCGGATTATGGGCTGATCGACAAGGTGCTGGCGAGCAAGTCCGACACCCCGGCGGAAAGTAACAAGTAGGCGACCTCTGGCGTCCCAGCCCCGGGGTTCAAAGGAGTGGGGACATGTCCCCGCCCCCGTTCCGCTCCGACTTTTTCCTCTCGCGCGCCTCAGCGAAAAAGGCCTGGATGAGCAGGCGTGATTCCTCGCCCAGCACTCCATGGGTGATGTCGCTCTGGTGGTTCAAACTCTCCTGCTGGAGGAGATTGATAAAGCCGCCGCAAGCGCCGCCCCGGTCATCGCTACAGCCGAAGATAACCCGGCGGATGCGACAGTGCACGATGGCGCCGGCACACATGGGACAGGGTTCCTTGGTGACGTAGAGGTCGCAATCGACCAGTCTCCAATCACCCATCGCTGCCTGGGCCTGGGTCAGGGCAAGCATCTCGGCGTGGGCCGTCGCGTCCTTCAGCGTCTCGACCTGATTGTGCGCCCGGGCGATGACGCGCCCCTCGTGGACGACCACGGCACCGATGGGCACCTCCTCGGCCAGATAAGCGTACTGCGCCTGCCGCATCGCCTGACTCATCAGGTAGAGATCGCTGGTCAGATCGATGGCGACGCCCTCTTCTCTGCTGTCCTCGGTCTCTGACATCCAGCGATAAATCCTTTGCGTGGGTTGGTGGACGCGAAGATAGTCCCCAACGATGCACGACTGCAACCAGCGAATCATCGCCCCGTCAATTCTCGCCGCGGATTGGTCCCGGCTTGCCGAAGAAGCGCAACGGGCCGTCGCCGCAGGCGGAGACTGGCTGCATCTCGATGTGATGGATGGGCATTTCGTCCCCAACATCTCTTTCGGTCCTCAATTTGTCGGGGCGATCCGGCCGCACTGCCCCATCCCGCTGGACGTGCACCTCATGATCGAGCGGCCCGACCGCCACTATCCCGCCTTTGTTTCCGCCGGCGCCGATCGGATCACGGTTCACGTCGAGGCGGACCACGATGTCGCCGGCACGCTCGGTGCCATTCGCGATGCCGGTTGCGCCTGCGGTCTCGCCATCAACCCCAATTCCAGCTTTGAGCGGGTGCTTCCCTACCTCGGAATGATCGATCTTCTTCTGGTGATGACGGTCCGTCCCGGATTCGGTGGGCAGGCCTTCATGCGCGAGGAGACGATGCCGACGGTGGCGGCGGCGAGGCAGCACCGGGAAAGGGAAGGACTGGGCTACCACATCGAGGTGGACGGGGGGATCGATCTCGAGACGGTCGCCATCGCCGCGGAGCACGGGGCCAACGTCATGGTCGCGGGCACCTCGCTCTTCGGCGCCGCCGATATGGGGCCGGTGGTGGAGCGGATGAGAGCTGCCTGATCTCGATGGCGGATCGCATCCACACCGTCAGCGAAATCACGCGGGATATCCGCCTGGCGCTGGAGGGGCGGTTTCGCCGTCTCTGGGTCGAGGGGGAGGTGAGCAATCTCCGCGTCCCGGGGTCCGGCCACCATTATTTTACCCTGAAAGATGCCGGCAGCCAGCTGTCCTGCGTGATGTTCCGCCTGGCGGTGCAGCAGAACGCCATCCGGCTGGTCGATGGTCAGAAGATCCAGGTATTCGGCGACGTTTCCGTGTATGAAGCGCGCGGGCAGATCCAGCTGGTCGTCCAGGTTGCCCAGATGACGGGCGACGGAGAACTGCAGGCTCGATTCGAGGCCCTGAAGAGGAAGCTGCAGGCCGAGGGCCTGTTCGCCCCCGAGAGGAAGAAAGCGATTCCGGTCTTTCCCCGCCACGTCGCAGTGGTCACCTCGCCGACCGGGGCAGCGATCCAGGATATCCTGAAGGTGATGTCCCGCCGGGCGCCATGGCTCCGGCTCAGCGTTGTGCCCGTGCGCGTGCAGGGGGACGGAGCCGCCCGGGAGATCGCGGGCGCTATCGACTGGCTCTCCTCCATGCCCCGTGGTCTGGCGCCGATCGACACCATCATCGTGGGGCGTGGCGGCGGCAGTATCGAGGATCTCTGGGCATTCAACGAGGAGGTGGTGGCCCGGGCGATCCATGCGTGTTCCGTGCCGGTGGTATCCGGGATCGGCCACGAGATCGATTTCACCATCGCCGATTTTGTGGCGGACCGGAGGGAGCCCACTCCCAGTGCGGCCGCCGAGGCCACGGTTCCCGACGGGGTAGCCCTCAGGCACCGTCTGGGGGTGCTTTGCGAGCGTCTGGGTGGGGGCGTCGAGAACGGACTGCGGCGGAGGCGTCGGGAGATCGAGTCGATTCGGCGGGAATTGAGCGCGCGGGAGCCCGCCCGGCAGATCCGAAACTGGGCCCAGTCCATGGACTATCTCGAAGAGCGGCTGCGTGCCGCGGTGGACCGGCGCCTCGACGGGGCCCGATTCGCCTTGAGCCGCTTCGAGGCGGTGCTCGCCGGTTGGGATCCCACCCGGGATGTCCTGCGGGCGCGAGAAGATCTGGAGCGGCAGAGGCGGAGCCTGACCGAAGCAACCGGCCGAGGCATCGAATCGAGGAGAGAGCGCCTCCGGCACCTGCGGCACCTGCTCGAAGCCCTCGGTCCGGACAGGATCCTCGATCGCGGCTTTTCCCTGACCATGACAGAGGATGGCTCTCCGGTCCATGACGCCGGAGAACTCGAGCCGGGACAGATCCTCCGGACTCGCTTCGCCCGGGGTGAAGCGGTCAGCCGCGTCGAAAAGGTCGCATTTCCGCACGACGCATCAGATTGATTTCTGATTATTTTTGCTTTATTAACAATCAGGAATTAGAAATTACTCCTGATCACGATCCCGCCAGAAACGGAGGACGGGTCTCGGGGTTGATCCTAATTTGTGCAAAATGTGCGGCCGACCGATGACGAACCAATTTTTTCTCTCCACGCCGAAGGGGGCGGTGATTCCCTTCCTCGCTCTGCTGTTTTTCCCCTGTCTGCTCGGGGCGCAGCTGGTGCAGCCTCCGAGCAATCGTTTCGGGGGAGGGCAGAGGGGGGCGGCCAACGACGAGGGTGAGGAGACGGTGAGTCTCCAGTTTCCGCTCAACCCGGTGAATGACATTCTCGCCATTTACGAGAAGCTGATCGACAAACCGATCGTGAAAGACAGCTCGGTTTTCGAGGGGCCGCAGGTGAGTCTGGTGACACCGCTCGAGGTTCCCCGGAGCGAGGCGATCCGTCTCATCGAGGCCACGCTGCTGGTCAACGGGTACGTCCTGGTCCAGGAACCCGGGAGCAACAGCGTCACGGTGCTGCTGGGGGGAAAACGCGAAGGGGGTCAGAGTTCCTCCTTCAGCGAGGGGACGGTGATCTACACGGACCCCTCCCAGTTGCCCAGCGGCGAGTCGTTGGTGGGCTTTTTCATGAGTCTGGACTTCGTGGCGCCGGAAGATGCCGCCACGATTTTCGAGAACCACATCACCCTCAACGAGTTTGGCCGGATCACCCCGGTGTCGGCGCCCCAGGGTCTGCTCATCACCGAGACGACTCCCATCGTGCGGGCGCTGATCCGGCTTCGCATGATTATCGATCGACCCGTGGAGGAGGCGCCTCTCCTCACCGAGTTCGTGCCCTTGGAGCATGCCGAGGCCAACATTGTGGCGCAGATCATCCAGGCGGCCATGGACGCCCGGCTGGCCGAGCGGGAGCGGCAGAGCGAACTGCGGCAGCAGTTGGGGCAACAGGGCCAGCAGGGGCAGCAGGGCCAGCAGGGGAACCAGCAGCAACGCCAGCCTTCGCGGAACCAGGACGGGGGAGCGCGACAGCTTACCGGGATCGGCACCGCGGATCAACCGGCGGCCCAACTCATCCCCGACGACCGGCTCAACCGCATCATGGTGGTGGCCTCACCTGCCGACGCCGCCTACATCCTGGAGTTGATCCGCGAGTTCGATCAGCCGCTGGTGCCGCCCACACCGGTGGAACGGCCCTTGAAATACGTGAAGGCCAACGACATCCTGCCGGTGATCGTCGACATCCTTCAGGACACCGGCACCGGGGAGACTCAGCTGCCCGGCGGCCGCCAGATCGACACCCGTCCCAGTCCGGTGACTTCCTCGCAGCTCGCTACCCTGACCGGGGCCACGGGTGGTGGGGCGCAGAACAACCAGAACCGCACCAGCCAGACTGATGCCGACGCGGTGGGGGGGCGCCAGGATCAGATTGCTTTTCCCATCGACGAGGTGGCACCGATCTCGGTGCTGGTGGGCAAGACCAGGATCATTGCGGATCGTCAGGCCAACAAGATCATCGTCGTCGGCGGCCGCGAGGCACAGGGGGTCGTTCTCGACATGATCGACCGCCTCGACCTCAAGCAGAACCAGGTCTACCTGGCCACCGTGATCGGTGAGTTGACCTTGACGGACGATGTCGAGTTTGGCGTCGATTACCTCAATCAGTTCGATCCTCCCAACGGCGAGGGCCTGGCGGGGTCTCTTTTTTCCCGGCGGACCGATGCAGCCAGTGCCGCGGTGATCGAGGACCTCTCCAGCATGGTGGTGACCGGGCCGTTTCCCCCGGCGGCGGGACTGAACCTCTACGGGCACATCAGTTCTTCGCTCGACGTCATCGTGACCGCGCTGGAGCAGACCGAGCGCTTCAAGGTATTGTCCCGGCCCGTGGTGTATACCCAGAATGGCAAGCGGGCGGAGATCACCAGCGGGCAGGAGGTCCCGGTGCCGGTGGAAAGTCTGAGCGACGCAGACAACCTCAACGCGGTTCGGACCTCGATCGAATTCAAGGAGGTGGTGCTGAAGCTCGAGGTATTGCCCACGATCAACGAGAACGACGAGGTCACCCTGGATATCGTGCAGATCAACGACCGGGTCATCGGCGAACAGCTCGTGGCCGACAGCCTGGTGCCGATCATCGGAAAACAGGAACTGAACACCACGGTCACGGTGGCGAACCGTTCCACCATCGTGCTCGGCGGACTGATCTCCGAGTCGGACCGCAAGGCGGAGGACGGGGTGCCCATCCTGAGCCGAATCCCCGTGCTGGGCCAGGCGATGAAAAACACCCAGACCATCAAAGAGCGGACCGAGTTGATGATTTTCATCCAGCCCGTGGTGGTGCACTGCAACCAGGAGGCGGTCAAATCGAGTTACGACGAGGACGTGCGGTCCCAGGTGGGACAGTCCGCGGTGGAGGTTTTTCCCGAGCCCGGGGCACCGACCATCGAACAGCGCAGGACGATGATCGAGGAGGAGGAGCTGGAGAGCAAACCGTTCAAGCGCTTGGGACAGCGCATCTTTGGCAAGAAGGACCCTCCGGTGCGCGACCCCTTGCCCCAGCCTGGGGTGCCCATCCGGGCCATGCCGGTGGGCAGCCGGGTTCAGTAATTGGTGCTTCGGGAAAAAACCGGCTGCGCGGTGATGAGTCTGCGCGATGGTGCGAGGATCGGATGAGCGAGTTGCCTGACCACGCCTTTGAGCCGGCCTCGGGAAGACTGGGGCAGATGATCTTCGAGAATCCGGGCGAGCAGATTGCTCCGCGCCTGGAGTTTTTCATCGAGATCGCCTTTCGTCCCTTCGACTGGGAGGGCGACACCGTTTCCCCCATCCTCCGGGTGAACCGATTGATTGCGGAGGTGCGGCAATGGCGGGAGCTGGCGGGAAAGGAGTTGGTTTTTCCCTACTTTCCCAAGCCGGGTTCGCTCGATGCCGGGGTGCACCTTTTCCAGGTGCAGAATCCCGCGGATGTGACGGCGCTGCATTTCGGGGAGATTGAGGGAGGAAGGTTGCCGGTTCGCTTCGATGCCGAGGTCGACTTCGAGATCGAGGCGGATTCGGAGATGGGGCAGGTGCCGCTCTCTCTGGTCTGTCATCTCGAGCCCGGCCCGCTTCGAGTGGCGACGAGTCTGGAGAAGCGGAACGAGGCGGATCCCGACAGGATACTCGCCGAGATCGCGGCGCTCGTCGATGTGTCTGCCTACGGTCCTCTGGAGAAGGTGCCCGGAGGTTTCGAGTTGGCCGTCGATCCGCTCTGACCCGCCGCCGGGGAGTTCGATGTTGGACCTGGATGAGATCTCCCAGTGGATCGCGGGCGACCGTTGGCACGCCGCCTTCGACGAGGAGGCGCTCGTCCGGGGAAAGCGTCTCGCTTCGGCCCGTCTGGTCAGGGATGTGACGGGCGAATGCCTTCCCGATACCGGCGATGTCGAGGTGCGCGGCGCAGTCTTCGACAAGGATGGCGAAAGGGCCGACCCATCCGTGGTGCTCTGGGCGGAGGACGGCGTGATCCGGAGCGACACCGGGTGCTCCTGTGCGGTGGGGGCGGGTTGTCCCCATGCCGCGGCGCTCCTCTTTCACCAGGCCAAGGGGCGCGGGGCCCGGGTGAGTACCGCTTTAGGTGTTGTGGCCAATGTGGAGCAGACCGTGCGGGGCGGGGAGACGGTGCGGACCGCGACAGAGTGGTTCGCCGAACCGCCGGTGCGAAAACCCGGGGAACCCCAGCGGGTCATCCGGGTGGAGCGGCGTCCCGCAGCTCGCCATCTGGCATGGGTTCCCGAGGTGTTCGCCCGGGCCTTCGTGGTCTACGGGGAGGAGCGGGTGGCGCTGGCCCGGGGAACCGCATCGGGGCGGGCGGGACCGGCGGCGGATGCTCCGCTGCGCAACACGGCGGTGGAGACCCGGGCCGTGGGCGATCTCGACCGGCTCGGACTCGTGCCCGGCGCCGAGGAACCCCCCGTCTCGCTGAAGAAGATCGAGGTCCCGGACTTCGGGTCGCGTCTCTGGACTCCCGATCGGAAGCGGTTTCCCTATCCCCGGTTGTTCTGGCAGAAATTCTGGGTCGAATGGGGGCCGGAACTGGAGCGCGCCGGTTGGACGGTGCAGTATGCTCCCGATATTCAGATCCGTCCGCTGCAGTTCCGCACGGAGAACTGGTCCGCGGAGATCGTCGACGAAGGAAAAGGCTGGTTTCATCTCTCCGCCGGGTTCGAGGTCGACGGCGAGAGATTCGATCTCCAGCCCATCCTCGCGGCCCTGGTGAAGAATCGATTCCTGGAAAACACGGCGAAAAAGCCCGCCGGGCAGGAGTTCGTCGTGTTCCTGCCCGATGGTCGTGGGCTCGCCGTTCCCATCGGACGATTTCGCCGCATCCTGACGACCCTGGGTGACCTGCTCGACTACCGTTTCACCGAGGGACCGGTGCGGCTGGGAAAACTGGATGCGGCGGCGCTGGTGTCCCCCGACCGGGGGGAAGAGCCATCATGGGTCAGTCGGTTGCCCGGGGAACTGGAGGAACTGGCCGGGCAACTCACCGATTTCCGGGGAATCGCCGAGGTTCCTCCCCCGGAAGGATTGCGCGCCACCCTCCGGCACTATCAGCTCGAGGGGTATCGCTGGCTCCAGTTTCTCGCCCGCCATGAGCTGCACGGCATCCTGGCCGACGATATGGGACTGGGGAAAACGCTTCAGACCCTGGCGCATCTCCTCCGCGAGGTGGAGACGGACCGCAACGAGGGGCGACCCTCGCTCGTGATTGCGCCGACCAGTGTGGTGCGCAACTGGCAACGCGAGGCGGAAAAATTCGCTCCGGTCCTGCGGATCCTGGTGCACCAGGGACCGGGACGGGAGTCCAACTTCCCGCGGATGCGGGCATGCGACCTCGTGATCACCTCCTACGCCCTGATCCATCGGGATATCGATCGCTTCGCCTCGCTCGGATTCCATCTTCTCATCCTCGACGAAGCTCAGCACATCAAGAATCCCGAAGCCCGCACGACGCGTGCGGTGGGCCGGCTCCGCGCACAGCACCGGCTCTGTCTCTCCGGCACACCGGTGGAGAATCATCTCGGTGAACTTTGGAGCGCCATGCATTTCCTGCAGCCCGGTTGGCTCGGCAGCCGGGAGCTGTTTCAAGCCACCTACCGAAACCCCATCGAGCGGGACAAGAACGCGGCGCGGGCCGCGGCCCTGGCACGCCGGATCAGGCCGCTCATTCTGCGCCGGACCAAGGAGGAGGTGGCGAAAGAACTTCCTCCAAAGACGGAAATGGTGCATGCCGTGACGATGAGGCGTGCCCAGGCGGATCTCTACGAGACGGTCCGCTCGACCATGGATCGACAGGTGCGCGAGGCCCTGCGACTCCAGGGCCGGGAGAACCAGATGGTCTTTCTCGATGCCCTGCTCAAGCTTCGGCAGATCTGCTGTCATCCCCGGCTGTTGGGAGAATCGCACCGGCACGAGGCCTCGGCGAAGTTCGAAATGCTCGTCGATCTGCTCGAGACCCTGCGCCGCGAGCGGCACCGGGTGCTGGTCTTTTCCCAGTTCACTTCGATGCTGCGCTTGATCGAGGATCACCTGCGGGCGGTGGGCAGCCCCTACCTGATGCTCACCGGAGAGAGCCGGGACCGGCAGGAACTGGTGGAACGATTCCAGGCAGGGGAGGGGGAGGTGTTCCTCATTTCCCTGAAGGCCGGGGGCACCGGACTGACGCTGACCGGGGCGGATACGGTGATCCACTACGATCCCTGGTGGAACCCGGCGGTGGAGAACCAGGCGACGGACCGAGCCTATCGGATCGGGCAGGACAAACCGGTCATGGTGCACAAGCTGGTCTGCGCCGGCACGGTGGAGGAGCGCATCCAGACGATGCAGGAGAGGAAACATGATCTGGCCGAAGGCCTCTTCGGGGGCGCCATGAAGGGAATCGAGCTGACTCCCGAAGTCTTCGCGGAATTGTTTCAACCGCTCGGCGGACTGGCCTGACCGCCGGAAGAACGAAGTGCCGAATGCTATTTGCGCAGCCGGTAGGCGAAATCCCCCGGTCGGGTGGTGAAAGAGAGGGTCCCCACACCGGTCTGCGTGGGAATGAGATCTCCCCCGACGCCGTCCCGCCGAAGCACCTCCACCGTCCTGGTGGGGCGGTCGGACCAGCCCTCCGGCAGGCGGAGGGTCACCTTCATGGTCTCGGAGTCCGGGAGAGGGGTCACGGTGAGGGTGTCCTCTTCGATATCGGCCCGGAAAGCCCCGTCCGTCCGGGCCAGGCCGAAATCGATGAGGGTTCCCGGCGGATTGCCAAGGGGCGGCGGAGGCAGGTAGTCGCTCGGTCGAAAGGACAGGTTGCCCCCGCGATCGAGCTGCACCGAACCCACGAGGTAGCGGTCGAGGTCGAAGCTCTCGCCGCGCAGGCTCAGCCGGGGGCCGCCGGCGTGGAGTCCGACGACGATCGGGTACTCGCCCGGTCCGAGATCGGCGGGAAGGCGAATCGTGGTTTGGGAGCCGCTGACCACTTCTCCCTGCCACTGGGTGGTCGGAAGGTCGGGGTTGTGGTCGCCCTGGGCCACGATGCGTTCTCCCCCCAGTTCCTCGGCACCGACGACGTGCACAAAGACCCGGGCGTCGCGCTCCAGGGGATGGGCAGCGGTCCAGCGCAGCGGCAGTCGGAAGGCCCGTTCCCCCATGGCCCGGAATTCGCCCGCCCGCGGGGTGACTGGCAGGGGCGCACCGGGCAGCGTGCGGGTGCGGCTGTTCACATAGAAACCGCCCGGCCAACGCGAGTGCTCCACCACGTGCCCGTCGATCCGCTCCACCGCGGCGCGCACTGCACCGTCGTCGGCCACGAAACCGAAAGGCGGCAGCACGAAGTCCGCCATGCTCCAGTCCTCGGAGTCGCGGTTGACGTGAACCTCCATGCCCCCGAGCCACTTCACCCGGAGGCGGTGCAGGTTGCCGGGTTGCCAACCCGCCTCAGCGATGGAGTCGAGAGCGAGCGCCCGAGCCACCGGTTGCGCCAGCCAGTATTTGCGCACCGCCCCGGTGAGGCCGGCGGTGCGATCGATCATCAGGGCATGTCCGGTGAGGATCTCCGCTCCGATGTAATCGTCGCTCTCGATGCCGTGGTGCAGGCGCGAGCGCCCGCCTTGGTAGCGGCTCGAGTAGCCCACCCCGTGGAGGATGAAGCGATCGTGCAGCACGGCGTCCATCCACGGGATGCGCTCCCAGTCAGCGCAGGGTGCCTTGATGAGGAACTTCCCGGGTTCAGCCGCCAACTGGAGAAACTGGCAATCTGCACCGTCGAGGTAGCCGGTGAGCTGGTCGTGGCCCGCTTCGGAAGTGGTGATAGCCGGGCCGTGCAGGGCCTCGCGGATGGTGGCGAAGGCCTCGCCCCAGTGCCGCCGAGTTTCCAGCGCAGTGTGAAAGGAACCGTCGCGGGTGTGGTATTCGACCGGGGGCAGAGCGGAGAAGACGTCCACGAAGGACTGGGTGGGCTGCAGGGCCGGTACGATCTGTTCGAGGTTTCTCACGAGAAAGGGCCGAAAGGCGTCGGGACGCCAGCGGTAGCTGCGTGCGTCACGGCTCTCGTTGAGCCAGGCTTTGACCGGCTTTCCCTCCTCGTTGAAGCAGATCCGTTCATAACTGAAATCCTCGGCGTCGGGGTAGAAATCGATGTAGTTGTCGTGCAACCCCCAGGGGATGTCGTGCTCGCGGCAGAGCCGGGACAATTCCTGCAGGTCCTCCAGGGTTCCCAGACGGGGGTTTGGCGGAAAGATGTCCGGCAGACGGTAGTCGTATCCCCAGCGCTGCCAGGAGTGCACCGTGAGCATCGCGTCGCGCAGGCCGTAATCGATGGCGCCGCGCATCAGCTGAGTGATGTCGCGGTAGGGTCCGCCCCAGATGTCGAAGACAAAACGGCCAGCCTTGGCCGGGACGCCGGGTGCGGCCGTTTTGTCGTAGTGCGGGCGGTAGCGAACGGCAGCCTCGAGACCGCCTTTTGTTCCGGGGACAAAGGTCAGGGTGGCATCGTACGGGGTGACGAGGGAATACCGCCGATCTGCGGGATCGATCTCGAAGGCGACCGGCGGGTGATCGGAGGCGGTCAGCAGCGTGAGGCCGTCCTCGAAATCGACCGCCACGTGGCTCGCGGCGAGGCCATGGCCGCGGAAGGGCAGGGTCATTGCGCCCGGCTCCTCGATCACGTAGCCGTGACCGCCATAGATTCTCGGCGCGTGCTGCCTGGCGGGTCCGAGGGCCAGCCGGGTGATCCGGCGCGAGCAATCCGCCTTCAGTTTGAGAGCGTCTCCGGCCGGCTGGGCCGCGAGCGTCAGGTCGAAAGGGCCGGTGGCGTCGCGACAGCGGTGCACGAAGCGCCAGCCGCCGCGGGACAGGCGCTCCGCGCGGGTATTCTCCACCCTGCTCGATGCGTCCGGTCCGCCCAGGAGAGAGCCGTGCAAAGCGATCTCCAGGCCGCGGAACCGAACCGAACGGCCCTCCAGGGAGAATCCGATCTCGCCGTCGATCAGGCCGTTCGGACCCGGCAACAGAACGGCGCGGGCTCCCTTGGCGAGGATGATCGCCGGATCGTTCCCGACCTGGTCTCCTTCCAGGAGGTCTTCGGCACGTCTCTCCAGGGCTTCGATCTCCGCCTCTGTCGCCCGGCGCGGCATCGAGCCGACGCGGAGCACCGGTTCGCCCCAATAGCCCAGGTCGAAGGCGGTTTTCCTGTCGGGGCCCGGACTGGTTTCCAGGGCGATCGTGATGGTCTGTCCCTGCCAAGGGGTGAGGTCCACCGTCTCAGGGGTCCAGGTTCGGCTGTCGTGGTGGCGTTCCGCCAGGATTGCTTCGGCGATGCGCACGCGGAAAGTGATGCCGTCTCCGGCTCGGCCCTGATCGTCCGGATCGCGCACGGCAGTGGCATAGGATAAGGTGATCGGCTCGGCGTCCGGCAGGCGGACCCGGTATTCGCATCGCATTGTGCCCGGGCCGGTGCGGTAGGGAGGATGCACCCGCAGCGCCCTCTTCACGCCGCCTCGGTCGACCGCTCCCACGGTTCGCTCCGTCCCTGTCTCGGGGTCAGAACCCGTCCAGCCGCGAGGCTGTTTCCCCGGAGTGCCGTCGCGCACCTCCCACGTCACTCGGGAGAGGCCGGCATCGGAGAGGTCCACCGTGCCCACGGGCGGCACCACGATCGGTTCCGGGGTCGATGGGATTCGTTTCGGGATCCGGGATTCGAAAACACGGACCGCGTGGAGAAACTCACCTCCGTCCTCGTCGCGCAGGGTGATGTGCACGGGGTAGAGCGCTCGCTCCACCCCCGGTTCTGCGCGCAGACGAAACAAAATGTTCTGTTCGTCACCTGGCCCCACGGAGATCACAGCCGAACGCGGGCCCACGCTGCGCCACTCGTCGACGAGGCCGTGCAGGGTGAGATCGCCGCGGAAACCCGAGCTTCCGTCGGCGCGGATGGACACCGGCACCTCCACCACGGACTCCGCGTCGACGGGTGGGGGAAACTCGCCGATCTCGAGCTGTATGGCTTCCCGAGTGACAAGGTGTCCATCGAAGGCCCAGAGGAAGACGGGCTGAAGGCACCCGCATACCAGAGCGCAACCCAACCAACGGTTCAACCAGCGCATGGTCTTCCCTAGGCGAGGGTCGGCGCGGTGTCCAGCGGGGATCATCGATTGGGGCCGAAACGCCCTTCAACGTTCGGCCTTCACGCTCTGCTCCCAGCGCGCCAGTTTCGCTTTGAGGTCCTGCAACTCCGCCGGGCGGGTTGTCGAGAGATTGATTCTCTCGTGGGGGTCAGCAGCCAGATCGAAGAGGTATTCCTCGGAGCTTGGTGGGCTGCTGTCGTGTTTGAGAACGAACTTGAGATCTCCATCCCGGGCCGCTTTCCATGTCGTGGTGCCACGTTTTTTTCGCCAGAAAAGAAGGCGGGGGAAGTCGGGTCGGCCGGTGGCGACGTGACCGAGAATATCGATGCCATCGAGCGTTTCCCGAGCCCCTGTCGGGTCGTCGAGAAGGTGGACGAGCGATGCGGTGAGGTCCATGGAGATCGCGGTCTGGGTGACGGTTTCCCCCGCAGGCAGGCGACCCGGCCAGCGCGCGATGCAGGGCACGCGAATGCCGCCTTCGAAGAGCTGGCCTTTTTTGCCGCGGAGTTCGCCGTCGTCTCCGTGGCGCGCGGGACCGTTGTCGGAGAAAAAGATCACGAGGGTCTGGTCCGCGAAACCATTTTCCTGGAGAGCGGCGAGGACCCTGCCCACTCCGTGGTCGAGGGCTTCGACCATCTCCACGTAGGTTTCGCGGGAGCCCCGGCTCCATTCTTCGGTGGTGAGCTGGGTGTCACGGTAGTCGCCGGGACCCTGGTGCGGATCGTGCGGCGCGGTGTAGGGGAGGTAGAGAAAGAAGGGCTCACCGGACTTTCGATTCTCGATCCAGGCGGCGGCCTCTTCGGAAATCAGGCTGGTGAGGTAGGTGCCGCCCCGGTCGACCGGCGTGGTGTTGCGGTAGAAATCCCGGTCGCCCGCGATCGGCGTGCCGAGGAAGACGCCCCGGGGTTCGGTGTGGTGGAAGTAATCCACCGCTCCGCCGAGAGGTCCGATGAAGAGGTCGAAACCGTGGCGGTTGGGGTGGAAGGGGGCCTCCTCGCCGAGGTGCCATTTCCCCATCATGGCCGTGGCGTAGCCGTGATCCCCGAAGATGCCGGGCAGAAGCGTCTGCGACGGGGGCAGACCGAGTTGGCCGGCTTCATCCAGGCGGATCGCATCCTCGTAACGGCCCACGTTGCCCAGACCGATGGCACACTCCAGGCCCCCGGCGCGCTGTTGGTAGCGGCCCGTCAACAGGGCGGTTCGAGTCGGGGTGCACTCGGGGGCGTTGGCGTAGAAACGGGTGAAACGCACTCCCTGTCGAGCCAGGCGATCGAGATTCGGCGAGCGGATGTCCTCGCTGCCGTAGCAGCCGAGATCGGCGAAGCCGAGGTCGTCGGCGACGATCAGCACGACATTGCAGAACCGGTCGTCGGCCGCGGCGATCGCGGAGGTCAGGGCGAGGCAGAGGCAGACAAAAAAAGGCGTTGGGCGCATGACGATAGCGTTGGAATCCGGGCTCCGGCGCTCTTTTCTCAAGCTCTCTCGCCACCGAATATCCTCGAGCAGGTGCCAAGCCTTTTTCAGAAAACGGAAAATTTTCGACTGCTGCAAGCCGAAATCAAATCGGGATTCACCCTAGCTCCGTCTGCGGCGGCGGCGGAGCATGCAGCCGATCATCACGACGCCCAGTGGGATCATTCCACTCGGCTCGGGGATGCCCGTCACCGCCAGAAAGGTGGTGCCGATGCGCAGCTCATCGAAATCGGTCGACCATCGCCCCGCCAGAGTGACCTCGCCGAACGAGCTGAGATTCGTCGTCGCCGAGCTCCCGGTCGCCAGCAAGGGCTCGCTGTCCAGATCCGGGTTCAGCCAGATCGTGACCGTGTCCAAACCGGTCACGAAATCGAGTCGCGCCAGGTAGAAGACCGCGGTGTCCGCACCCGTGCCGAGGTCGATGAGCGGAGCACCGCTCTGGGCGAAACCCCAGTTCCCCGAGTTGTTGGGCTTGCCGAAGTACTGCCCCGTGTTGTCCCCGAGTTCAAATCCGGCCCAACGGCTGCCGCCGGAGTCCCCCGCGCTCTGGGCCAGGAAACTCATCCAGATGGTGTCACCGTCGTTCCCGTAGGTGCCGCTGAGTTGCCGGGTGGCGACGGAGCGCGAACCGAAGGAGGTCCGGGCCTGGTTGCCGCTGGTGGGCAGCACATGGCCATGGGTGTCCGTATAGGAGAGAGGGGCGAGCCTGGCGTTGTCGGGAAACTCCGCAGGACCAGCGATTCCCGTGGCGCGATCCCCTGTTCCAAAAGTCCCTTCCGAGGCGAAATCATCCCAACCACCGCTGAAACCGATGCCGCCATTCTGCCCCTCGATCCCGCCGTTGGGATTCAGGTTGGAGTCCGTCCCCTCGTCGATGGTGGCGGAGTAAGCGAAGGGTTCGTAGACCAGAAGGCTGGCCGTGCCCCGCACCGGAAGGAGCAAGCCCAGAGCCAGAAGAATCCCCAGCTGGGGCAGTAGGTTCGGAATCCCCAGCTGGGGCAGTAGGTTCGTTCTCATGTCTGTGTTTGTGCTTCAGATAGCGCTTAATCCGGCCAGCCGAGCAAGGGAAGAAGTGTGACAACCTGGTCAGGTTCCTACCCGAAACCCGAAGTCGACGAAATCGTTGCTATTCTCTGGTTCCAATGGCGGGCAAATCCCTATCTTTTGCTCAAACCAATGATGGCTCTACGGCTCAAAACAGCGGTCCTCGGTATCCTCGCGACCGCCTTTTTCTGGTTCGGTTTGTCGAGGGCTCAGGATTCTTCCCCTCTATTCTTCCGGCTCGTCGTGGAAGAAAGCGATTCCGAGTGGCAGCCCGCCTACCGGGGGGTTGATTTCCGCCTGGATGTCGTCACCGCACCGCGCATCCTGCGCATCTCTACCCTGCGCATCGACACCCGGGCCAAGGGCATCGCGTTTTTCGCCACTCCCGGCAACGGGGCAGACCCCGGAGAAGTGAGTTCGAGATTGACGACGACCTTTCTCACCGAGTTCGGCCTGGAGGCAGCCCTGAACGCCACGGGTTTCGACGGTCCCTTCAGCATCGAGGGCGCGTCGACCGAAATCCTCGGGTTCTCGGTATCCGGCGGGCAGGTGATCAGTCCCGTGTCGGGCGACGCTCCCGTTTTCCTGGTGACACAGACCGGCGAGGCGCGCATCGAGCGGGCCCCGTTTGCCCCCGGAGTTCTGGACGACGCCTGGCACGCCGTGCAGGGATGGTATGGAGCCGCGGGGATGCTTCTCGACGATGGAGAAATCGTCACCACCTACACCGACGTGAATCCGCGCTCAGTGGTGGGCATCTCACGCGACGGCCGCTATGTCTACCTGTCCGCCTTTGACGGGCGCCGAAGCGGTTTCAGCGAGGGTGCCTCGCTCTACGAGATGGGCGAATTCATGCGCCGCCTCGGCTGCTGGGACGCGATGAACCTGGACGGTGGCGGTTCCACCACCCTGGTCCTCAGGCATCCCACCACCGGTGCGGCCACCATCGTGAACACGCCTTCCGGCGCGAGCCAGCGCGTCGTCGGCAACCACATCGGGGTGCAAGCCCTGCCTCTGGAATGAATCGTCCCCCCATGACCTCGCATCCCCGGGCAAACCGGTCCTCCCTGTCAGCGGCCCTCGGCGCCGTGCTGGTGACGTTGCTGTTCTCACCCGCGGCCATGGCACAAGTGCCTTTCGCCCACGATTCCTTCGATTACCCCGACCGCACCGAAGGCACCGACGCCGAATTTCGCCCGGACGAAATCGATGGACTCACCGGCGGCACCGGTTGGTCGGGGGGCTGGGACGACGTCGGCCCCCGCGGCAGCGGGATCGCCCTGATGCCCGCCGAGGCATCCGGAGCCCGCATCCAGCCGCTCGGGTTTACCGACCGGCTGGGGAATGTCCTGGCGACCGACGGCAACCAGTTGCGCGGCTCGTTCGGCTCCCACTCCTCGGCGGTGCGGATTCTCGACCTGAGCGCCATCCCGGCGCCTTATCGGACCGGGGAAGGCGAGCTGGGTGCCGACGGGACCGAGATATGGATCAGTTTCCTGGCCCAGAACGAAGCGTCCATCGGGGGAAGCAGCCGTTGGAGCTTCCTCGGACTGGGCGGTTCGGAGTTCGCCATGCCTTACCTCGGCAAGGTCGGTCTGGACAACGGCAACTGGGGCATCCGCACCGGTTTCGGCGAGGAACGGATCGATCTCGGCGCGCCGAGTTCCGCGGCGGTCTTCTTTGTGGCCCGAATCGCTTTCCAGGACGGCAACGATATCATCACTGTCTGGCTCGACCCGGACCTCGATGCCGAACCCGCTGGCGGCATCACCGCCACGGTGATCGACTTCGATTTTGACCGCATCTATTTCACCGGGCGTTATTCCAGCGACTTCGATGAGATACGCATCGGGGCCTCTTTCGCTTCGGTGACGCCCCACAGCAATGACTTGCTGGTCCATGAACCCTTCGATTACTCCGACGCGATCGATGAAGGAACGGACTCGAATCTGAATCCGAACGGGGGCATCGAGGGTCTGAGTGGCGGTATCGGTTTCGGCGGCAACTGGGACGACTTCACCTCGGAGGGAACCTTCGGCACGGGAAACCGGGCCACGGGCATCGCCGGTGCGGGCGAGTTTCCCGCCAACGCGCGCACCGCTCCGCTGGCCTACACCGACAGCCGAGGAAACGAATTGGTCAAGGCGGGCAACCAAGCGCGCACCTCCTTCGGTTCGCGCTCGGTGGCGACCCGTCAGCTCGCCGCGACCTTCGGAGTCGACGGCGACACGATCTGGCTGAGTTTTCTGGCCCAGAGTGCAGGCAACACCGGTGGCAGCCGCGGGGCGGGGTTCGGGCTGGGCGACAACACGGGGCAGTACTTCGGCAAACCCAACGACTCGGAGAACTGGGGCTTCGCCCAGAGCGGCGCCCCCCTGATCGATCTGGGAGTGGGGGCGGACACGCCGGTCTTTTACGTGGCGCGACTGGATTTCGCCGCGGGGACGGACACCGTGACGGTCTGGTTGAATCCGGACCTGGACAGCGAGCCCTTGCTGGCGACCGGGACCTCGGCGACGACAAATCTGGCGCCGTTCGACGAAATAACTCTGGCCGGACGCTGGTCGACCGACTACGATGAACTGCGCATCGGCCGCACTTTCGCCGCCGTCTCGCCCAGCCAGCCCTCCGCGGCACCGGTCCCTGAAGTCAGCCTGACCCTGGGGCCGGATCTCGCGGAGGCGACCTGGAGCGCGGCCACCCTGAGGGTGAGCCTGAGCACGCCTTCCACCGTGCCGCTGACCATACCGCTCGTCCACAGCGGCACCGCGACGACCGCCGATTGGTGGACCTCGCCAGAGAGCGAGCTGCCCAGCCTGACGGTGCCGGCGGGGGAGAGCAGCGCCAGCGCGATCCTCCTGCCCCTGGCGGATGCCCTCGCTGAAGGCGTCGAAACGCTGATTATTTCGGCTGAGGAAAACGGTCCGCTTTATACGGTGGGATCGGAAGGGAGCGACTCGCTGAGGATCGCCGACACGCCGGCGGATGATTGGCGGCTGGGTGAGTTCGGCGCCGCTGCCAACGACCCGGCCCAGGCCGGCGACGAACTCGACCTCGACGGCGACGGGATCACTGTCGCCATCGAGCGACAGTTTCGCTCGAGCGACGATGTCCCGAACGGGAACCCCTTCACCTTCCGGTTGGACCCGGTCGTGGGGGACGACGGCACGGTTGAGATTCGGTTTCCCTGGTGGTCCGCCGATCCGGGGCTGCGCTACCGGGTGGAGATCAGCGATGATCTGGAAACCTGGGAGACCGCGGCCGCGCTTGCGGAGACGGTGACACCCGACGGTATTTACGACCTGATCGACCTGGCAATACCCGCGCGTCTGCCGGACGCTCGGGACCAGCCTTTTGTCGGCACCGACCTGGGTTCACCCCTCTTCCGGGGAACGTTCGACTACAACCGCGTGGCCAACCGGCTGGTGATCGACGGGGGCGGCTCCGATTTCGCCGACACCTCGGATTCGGGTTATTTCGTTCACCAGACCCTGAACGGCGATGGCGAAGTCATCGCGCGCCTTGTCGCGCAGGAAGAACTCGCCGGTTCCAAGGTGGGCGTGATGATCCGGGAAACCCTCGACGCCGATTCCGCCCATGTGTTCGCCATCCATCGGCTCGGCGCCGGCATCGGTCTCGACTGGCGTTCCCAGCCCGGCGGGGCCACCAACTACCAGGTGACGGACGCGTCGGTTTTCCCGCCCCACTGGTTGCGTCTGGTTCGTTCCGGTGACTTGTTCACCGCTTACGATTCGCCGGACGGGACGAACTGGCGGTCGATGCACAGCGTCACCGTGACGATGGGTGCTGAAGTCTACGTCGGCATCGGCGTTTCCCCCTTCACCCCGGTGGAAAGGGTGCGTGCTGAAGTCGATTCGGTCCAGGTGATCGATTGAGCCTTCGACCATTCCGATCTGGGGCGCAAGCGACCGTGTTGGTCCCTCATCGGGTTAAGTTTTTAAAACTTGCGTTTTTTTTTCATCCACCTGTTACCTCGACAGTTAGAAAGCCAGACCACCATGAACTCCTTGCTTCCTCCCGCCACGTGCCAGGGTCCCCCCCAGGTTTTCCCAAAAAAATCTGGCATCGGTTCCTTCGAAACTGCATCTCATCGCCCTGTTCGCAGCCCTGTTCTTCGCTGCTCCGCGATTTGAGAGTGCCCATGCGAATCCGATTTTGATCGACTTCAACGGCACCACCATCCCGGATTCGCTCACACAGTCATCTGGCGTGCCGGCCACATTTGACGGGAATGCTGCGGTCTTCGTGGGGACAACAAATTTGGAGCGTTCCTATCTCCGCACGGCGAGAACCAATTTCAACACAACGGACTTTGTTGCTCAGATCACGACCACGATTCCGACGGGGGCTGGTGACCAGGGCTTGGTTTTTTACGGAATGGGGCCCGGTATCCCCAACCCCGCCAATTTCGGTCAGCCGACCATACCACCCACCCTCGTCATGCGTGCCGCGCCGGACGACTTTGGGAACGGGCAGATCTCTGTGAACGACCTGAATATCAGCGGAGGATTCACCCCCCTCCAATCCCCCTTCGGCGCGGCGGGTGATGGCACACATCGCCTTCAAATGAGCTGGGATGCGAATCTCCAGCAGATGGTGTTTTCCATAGACCAGAACTACACGGGCGGCCCTTTCGACGCCGATTTCACCTTTGCTCCGGTCGACGGCTCGGATAATGGATTCACCGATGCCTTATCCAGTATTTTCTTCGGCGGCTCGGGGGGATCATCCTTCGATGACTTGGCGATTATCCTTCCCGATCTCTGGGCCAGCCAGGTTTTCAGTTCGGGCATCCCGATGAATCAGGCGATCGGCCAGGTGGCTTCCTCCATCCACAACACCGGGGTCAGAGATTTCAACGGACGACTATTCCGCAACCGGAGTCGCTGGGTTCCTCTCGATGGAGATACCCTGGCGAGTCAATCGTCGGGAGGAACGCTGCGTGGACGCGAAGTTTCCGCCTCGCGTCTTTTCCGCCTGGGGAATGAGACGCGAGAACTCGCCGGGACCCACCACATCAATCTCGACGGGGCGACAAACCTCGGCATCGGCACGACTGGCGACTTGGGGCCCCTCACCATCGACGACGATACCCCTGTGCTTTCGGTGACCCGTCCCGCAGAGTGTGACGTCGCTCCCGGTTGTCTGGCGCACGGTTCCAACTGGCAGGTGTTCGGTTCGGCCAACTTCGGCCAGGTGGACCTCGATCCCATCGGCGGGAATCCAGCTCTCGATTCCACCACCCAAGCCTCGACCCTGGGGGTGGAGTTTTACCTTAACGATTGTCTCGTCGTCGGAGCCGGATGGACTCACGTCTGGAACGATACCGATTTTGCCTCGAATCTCGGAGCGGCAGACATCGAGGGCGATGCCGGTGTGGTCTACGCCAGCTATTTCAGAAAAAACCTCTGGGCCGATCTGATGTATAGTTTCGGCAGCTATCAGACCGATCTCACCCGCAACACAGGCTTTGGCACCACGGTGCGAGCGGATCCCGATATCGAAACCCATCAGGTGGCGCTGAACCTGGGCTACAACATCGGCCACTGTGGCGGTCGCATCGTCCACGGTCCCGTCTTTTCGGCGACCTGGACCGATGGCACGCTCGATGGGTACACGGAAACGGGGGATACCGCCAACAACATCACTTTCGCGGAGCAAGAGTTCGACTCCCTGGTCACGGTTGTCGGATGGCAGGCCAACCAATGCATCGAGACCATCTGCGGAATCATCCGGCCGCAGTTTCGCATCGGCTACGGTCGCGAGCATTTCGATCCGGATCAAACCATCCAGGCGACGTCACCGCTGTTCAATCTTCCCACATTGACCCGCAGTCAACTCGATCCCGGCGAAGGATGGCTCGATCTGGGGGGTGGCTTTTCCTGGCAACTGAGAAAGAACCTGTCGTTGTTGCTTGACTACAACGGTCAGTTTTTCCGCGAAGATGTGGACGCTGTCCACTACGGCTCGGTGCGCGCCCAAGTGGGGTTCTGAGGTAAGTGCCGGTCTCGTCGGGCGATTGGCTCTCCACCCAGCAGGTGAACCGAGCGGCCAATGGCTGCCGATTTGGTCATTCCTGGCCGACTGGGGCGGGATCGGGCGCGGGAGTTCGCAGCCGGTTCCACAGGGCTGAGCTGACGCGCTTCGCGTCGTCGACGACCAGGGTGAGACAGGGCACGAGAAAGAGAATGATGGGAGTGGCGAAAAGAATGCCCATGGACAGCGAGACGACCATGGGAATGAGGAACCGCGCCTGAATGCTGGTTTCCGTAAGGATGGGGAGCAGTCCCAGGCAGGTGCTCAGCGTCGTCAGGAGAATGGGGCGGAAACGGCGCGCGACGGCCAGTCGGGCGCTCTCGGTCAGACTGTGCCCCTCGTCCAGCCTCTGGTTGAGGTAGTCGAGGAGCACGACGGAATCATTCACCACCACACCCGCCAGGGCGACCACCCCGAACAGGGAGATGAAGGTGAGGTCGTACCCCAGGAGGAAATGACCGATGATCGCTCCCGCAAAGCCGAAAGGGATCGCCGCCATGATGATGAGCGGCTGCAGGTAGCTCCTCAACTGGCTTCCCAGAAGAACATAGATAAGGAGCAGAGCGATCATCATGTTGCTGAAGAGGCTATTGAGGTCTTCCTCCTGTTCCTTGGTTTCCCCGGAGAAGGTATACCGCAGCCCTGGGTACTCCTGTTGCAACTCCGGTAGGGAAGTCGCCTCCAGTCGGCGAATGATCTCGTTCGGGGTCGTGGTATTGGGGTCCGCGTCCGCGGAGAGGCGGATGATGCGTCGGCCATCCACCGATTCGATGGTGGTGGGCCCGCTGCGCACGATTGGTTCCGCGACGGTGGAGAGAGCCACCTCCTCACCGCGGGGGAGCCGGATGCGCGTCTCCTCGAGACTGCTCAGGCGTTCCCGGTCCTCCTTCGGGTAGCGAACGTAGACGATGACTTCGGAGGGACCTCGCTGGATCCGGTCGACCTCGAGGCCGAAGTAGGCCGAGCGGAGTTGGCGCCCCAGATCCCGGGGGGTGAGACCGGCGGCGACTCCCTCGGGCTTGAGCCGGTAGAGGAGCTCGGCCTTGCCCTCCTCGAAACTGGTCGAGACGTTGAAGGTGCCCTCGATCGCGGCGAGTTCCTCCCGCAGGGCGGCCGCCGCCGCGATGAGGAGGTCGGTGCGCGCATGGTACAACTCGAATTCGATATCCGCCTCGGCCCCGACGAGAGAACTCTGAAAGGTGAGTTCGTGAATCCCGGGAATCTCGTCGGTGCGTTCGCGGATCAGGGCCACGATTTCGTTCGCCGAATAGTCCCGGAAGTCCGAGGGCGTCAACTGGATGGTGAGATCGGCGAGGTGATCCCCGGAGTCCTGTCCACCTTCGCCGGGCAGGGTTCCGGGCTGGCGGCGGGACCCGAGGGTGGCGGACACGCTGACGATCGAGCTGGAGTCTTCGCGGTCCGCGTCCACGATTGCGCGAACCTCCTCGACGGCGGCCTCGATCTCGGAGACCGTCCGTCTGGTGCTCTCGAAGGGAGAACCCACCGGCATGGCCAGCTGGATTCGGATGGTGTCGCTCTCCACCTGGGGGAAGAAGATGAAGCGGACGATTCCGCCCTGAACGAGTCCGACTGAGAGAATGCCGATGGCGAGGAAAGCGGCGATGGTGGCGTAGCGCCAGCGCAGACAGAAACTGGAGAGAGGGAGCAGGCGCTTTTCGACGAATCGCTCCAGCAAACCCGAGGCCCGGCGTCGAAGATCCGACAGAATTCCCCTGCTCCAGCGCGTCGGGTTGGCGAGGTGTGACGGCAGGATGAAGTAGGCTTCGAGCAGAGAGACCAAGAGGATAGGGATGACGACCACCGGCACCACGCCGATGATCTGTCCGATGGTTCCCGTGCTGAAAATGAGGGGGGCGAAGGCGCACATGGTCGTGAGCACCCCAATCGTCACCGGAGCGATCACCGCCCGCACTCCGCGTAGCGCCGCGCCCGGGTCGCCTTTGGCCTTTTCCTGCTCCGCGAAGATCGATTCCCCCGTGACCACCCCGTCGTCCACCACGATACCCAGGACCACGATAAGCGCGAAAAGGGAGATCATATTGATGCTGTAGCCCAGAAAATGGATCACCATGAGTCCGCCGAGGAAAGAGATCGGAATGGCCGCGCTGGTCCAGACGGCGAGTTTCAGGTCGAAAAAGACCACCAGAAGCAGGAAGACGAGGACGAATCCGACGATCGCGTTGCGCGCCATGAGACTGATGCGGTCTTTCAGAATGGTGGTCTGATCGCTCGATACCTCTACCCGCAAGCCGGCGGGGAGCGAGAGGCTCTCGAGGTAGGAGCGGATTTCCCGGGCGACGGCCAGCGTGTCCTGAGATTCGCTGCGCTCGATATCGATGAACGCGGCAGGTTTCCCGTTGTAGAGGCTCACCACGTTGGTGTCCTCGAGCTGGTCCAGCACCTCCGCTACGTCGCCCAGGAGCAGGGTGGAACCGTCTTCGAGGGTTCGGATCGGAATGGATTCAAAATCTTCCCGGACGTAGCGCCGCTCCTCCACTCGCAGCAGAAAGTCCCCCTGCCGGGAGCCGATATTGCCCGCGGCTATGTCGGAGGAAAAACCGCCCACCGCATCACCGATCTCTTCCAGGGAGAGGCGGTGCTTGCGCAGGGTTTCCTCGGCGACCTCGATGGACACCTCGTAGTCGCGGATTCCGCGGACAGTGGTCAGGCTGACGCCGTCGAGGTCCTGAAGGCCGTCCTCGATGGTGTCGGTCCAGAAGCGGAGCGCGGTTTCCCCCGCATCGCCGAAGACGGCCAGGGTCATGACTTCCGGGGTCACCCGAATGCGCGAAATGGCGGGGCGTTCCGCGTCCTCGGGCGGAAAAGAGGTCAGGCTGTTGACCACGGTCTCGACGTCGTTGTAGACCTGATCGGCGTCGGCGAAATCCTGGATCTCGACATTGACCAGACCGAGGCCCTCGGAGGCGATGGAGGATATCCGCTCGACGCCTTCCAGGCCGATGATGGCCTCCTCCACGCGTTGGGTGATGGAATCGGCCACCTCGTCGGGAGTGGCTCCGGGGAAAGGCACCGTCACCTGGATCAATCCCGGATCGATGGCGGGGAGGATCTCGGTCCTCATGTTCAGGGCGCTGAAGAGTCCTCCAGCGATGAAAAAGAGCATGAGAATGTTCGCCGCCACGTGATTGCCGGTGAACCAGGCGATGGGGCCGGTCGCCCCGGATAATTCGTTGCGCTCTCTCATAGCTCCCGAGATTCCTTTGCCGCGAGGCCGCGGTCCTCCCCACGCCGTTTTACCCGGGCACCCTCGACGGCACCGGGGAGCCGGGTGGTGAGGACTCGGGTGGAACCTTCCAGCCCGCGGAGGGCGAGGTGATCGGGGGCCCGGTAGAGAATCTGCGGGGTGTGGCGGCGCAGGCGACTCTCATCGTCCACCAGCCAGAGGTGCCCCCCCTGCTGCACCGCCTCAAGCGGGATCCGGCTGATGCCCTGGTGGGTCGGGCCCAGGATATCGAGCTGAACAAACACGCCCGGCAAGAGCGAGGCGGAAGCCTCACCGAGGGAAAAACGCACGGAAGCGAATCGGGTGTCGGGATCGAGGGAGGCGGCTCCGCGATCCAGTCGGGCCCTCGAGGTGATGGTTTCGCCGAGGAAGGTGGCGGTGACGGTGATTTCGGGATCTCGGGAGCCATAGAGCCAGTTCAGTTGGCGATCGTCCAGCGAGGCGAGCACCTCGAGGTCCTCGAAGTAGAACACCCGGCCGTAGCTCACCCCGGCTTGAACGAACTGACCGGGGGCGATCCGGCTCTCCAGGACGCGTCCTGCCGCGGGAAGCCGAAAGTCGGCCCGTTTCGACTGCAATCGCGCCTTGTCCAGCTGCGCCTCGGCGGCGCGGAGATTCATTTCCGCCTCGCGCAGCTGGGGTTCGCGCTTCACCAGGGGTGGGGCGGTTCGATCGTCATTCAATCTGCGCCAGTCCCTGATCGAGGTCTGGGCCCTGGCCCGCTCCAGTTCCAGGGCCGTTCCGGCCCGGGCGACGTCGGCCTCGAGCCGCCGTTCCTCGAGGAGGAAATCCTCCTTTTCCACCCGGAAAAGGATCTCGTCCGCGGCAAAGACGCCTCCGTCATCGAAGGCGGCGGCCACCTCGACGACTCTGCCGCTGACCTGGGGCACGATTTCGACCTCCGTTCTCGCCTGAACGACACCGGTGGAGGAGAACCGGATCCGGTAGGGCTGGGGCGAGATATCGACGGCGTCGACCGCGATCACCAGTTCCTCCCCCGCATTGCGCTGGGGCGGCTGGTGCTGGCTCCGCAGCATCCGGGCGGTGAACAGGGCGATACCGACCACGCCCATCACGAAGAGCAGTTGCAGAAGGCCGGGTGGTAGTTTCGGAGGTTTCATCGAAGCATGAGTTGAAGGCGTCCGGAAGATGGAGGAGCCTCCTGGTGGCGAAAGGGTGCTTCGGAATTGCGATTCCTCCAAAGAAAACTGATGGATATCCCCGCCGGTTACGTTTTTTCTGGAAAATTTCGATAATCCGGTCCCTGGGTGGTGTGGTGAGAAGAACTTCCGGGTTTGGCCTTCCCCTGGCCCACCCATTTTTCCGTGGACCTTCTCTGCCCGGGGAATAGGGTGCCGGTTTTGGCATGGCTCCAGAACCGCGGATCGATCCCGAGAGAGAGCGCCTGCTGCAGAGCGACCGGCGCGAGGTGAACTGGCAACGCTGGGGGCCCTACCTGGCGGAGAGGCAGTGGGGAACGGTGCGGGAGGATTATTCCGAGAACGGCGAGGCCTGGAAGTACCTGCCCCACGACCACGCCCGGAGCCGCGCCTACCGCTGGGGGGAGGACGGGTTGCTGGGAATCACCGACCGGCAGTGCCGACTCTGTTTCGCCCTGGCCCTGTGGAATGGGCGCGATCCCATTCTGAAGGAGAGGCTCTACGGTCTGGGCGGGCCCGAGGGAAACCATGGCGAGGATGTCAAGGAACTCTACTACTACCTGAACGCCACCCCGACTTCCTCCTACCTGAAGAGTCTTTACAAATATCCGCAAGCCGAGTTTCCCTACGCCCGGCTGCAAGAGGAAAATGCGCGCCGGGACAAGCGGAGTCCCGAATACGAGTTGCTCGACACGGGTGTCTTCGACGAGGACCGCTACTGGGATATCTCCGCCGAGTATGCCAAGGCGGGACCGAACGATATCCTCATCCGGATCCGCGTGGTCAACCGGGGACCCGAGGCCTCCGAACTGCACCTCCTGCCCCATCTCTGGTTCCGCAACACCTGGAGCTGGGTGTGCCGCTGGGAGGAGCGGCTCTGCCGTCCCGACATCCGCCTCGATGACGGGGGATTTCTCCGCACCCGCCACGACATCCTGCCCGCTTTTGCCCTCCATGCGGAGCGACCGCCGGTGGAGTGGTGGTTCACCGAGAACGACACCAACCGGGAGCGGCTCTTCGGGGTCTCGAACGAGTTTCCCCAGGTCAAGGATGCCTTCCACCGCCGCCTCGTTGACGGGGAGACCGAGGCAGTGCATCCCGAGCGTTTCGGCACCAAGGCGGCGGGACACTATCGCTTGGCGGTGGCTGCGGGCGAGGGCGAGACGCTGTGTTTCCGGCTGGCCTCGGTGGAGGAGCGGGACCCCGGGTGCGAAGCCTTCGGCGATTTCGAGGAGATCTTCGATCGTCGGATCGAGGAGGCCGACCGGTTCTACGAGCCGGTGATCAATGCGTCGCGCGATGCGGACGAGAGAAGCATCCAGCTCCAGGCCTATGCCGGGCTGCTGCATACCAGGCAGTTCTACCACTACTCGGTGCGCGACTGGCTCAGCGGCGATCCCACCCAGCCGGCCCCGGTGCGTCGCAACCCGCGGAACCGGGATTGGGATCACCTCTTCAACAAGGACATCATCTCCATGCCGGACAAGTGGGAGTATCCCTGGTATGCGGCGTGGGACACGGCTTTCCACATGATTCCCTTCACCCGGATCGATCCGAAGTTCGCCAAGGATCAACTGGTGTTGTTTCTCCGCGAATGGTATCTGAATCCGAACGGGCAGATCCCGGCCTACGAGTGGAACTTTTCCGACGTGAACCCGCCCGTGCACGCCTGGGCGGTATGGAGGGTCTACAAGATGACGGGACGACGGGGGGAGCGGGACCGCTGTTTCCTCGCGGAGTGTTTTCACAAACTGCTGCTCAATTTCACCTGGTGGGTAAACCGCAAGGATCCCGAGGGCAGGAACGTCTTTGCCGGCGGCTTTCTCGGGCTGGACAACATCGGCGCCTTTGACCGTTCCAAGCCCCTGCCCGACGGGACCGAGCTTTTTCAGGCCGACGGGACGGCGTGGATGGCTTTCTATTGTGGCACGATGTTGAGTATCGCGTTGGAACTGGCCTCCGAGGACTCGTCCTACGAGGGGGTTGCCTCCAAGTTCCTCGAGCACTTCGTCGCCATCGCGGAGGCGGCCCACGATATCTGCAGCGGAGGGCTCTGGCACGAGGAGGACGGGTTTTACTATGATCTGCTGCGCATCAACGGCAGGGATATTCCCATGGCGATCCGCTCCCTGGTGGGTCTGCTGCCGATCTGTTCCGTGGAGATTCTACCGCAGCGGGTCATCGACGAGCTGCCCCATTTCCGAAGTCGCATGGAGTGGTTCATCAGACACAACCGGATCTTCGAGCAGGACGAAAGCAGCCTGGTCTTCGGAAAGGCCGAGGAGGGAACCGATGAGGGCTCTCTGCTGCTCTCCATGACATCTCGGTCCCGCTTGGAGCGGGTGCTCCAGGTCCTGTTTTCCGAGGATGACTTCCTCTCGCCCCATGGGATTCGCAGCCTGTCCAAGAGACACGAGAAAGAGCCCTTCCAGGTGCGTTTCAACGGGTCCGAGCACGAGGTCCGCTACACCCCCGCGGAGTCGGACAACTACCTGTTCGGGGGGAACTCGAACTGGCGCGGACCCATCTGGTTCCCCATGAACTACCTCATCATCGAGGCCCTGCAGAAATACGACAAATTCTACGGGGACAGCCTGACGGTGGAGTTTCCCACCAGCTCGGGAAACCGGATCCCGCTGCGGACCGCGGCACGGCGCTTGTCCGAAAGGCTCATCGCCATCTTCCGCCGAGATGGGGCGGGGGATCGCCCGGTCAATCGGGATCACGCCGAGATCTATCGACGGCCGGAGTTCGCGCCCCACGTGTTGTTCTACGAGTATTTCCACGGGGACAACGGCCGCGGGGTGGGTGCATCGCACCAGACGGGTTGGACCGGGCTGGTGGCGAAGCTACTCGAGCGGGAACCCGAGAGGGAGGGGTGAGCCGCCCGTGCCCGGGGTCCAACCGGTTTGGCCCGGCGATCGTTTTCTGTGGGATGAAATCGATCTGGCTCTCCGCTCTTTCCATCCTCTCCGTGTTCTCTTCTTCGGCGCTCTCCGAAGAGAGACGACTCTTCGATTTTCGCGATCCCGATACCACCGCCTGGAAAGCGGTGAACGACGGGGTCATGGGGGGACGTTCCCGGGGCGGCGCTGCGCTGGAGGAGGGATTTCTGCGTTTTTCCGGCAATCTTTCGCTGGAGAACAACGGAGGATTCTCATCGATCCGGGCGCAGGAAGATTTCGACCTTGCCGGGTACCGCGGTATCCGCGCCCGGGTCCGGGGCGATGGGCGCACCTACCAGCTCCGGCTGCAGGACGATTCGCGTCATCGCGGCGTCTGGGCGGTGTCGTTTCAGGCGGAATTCGAAACCGTGGCCGGAGAGTGGATCGAAGTCTTCATCCCCTTCGATTCGCTGGCGCAGACCTGGCGCGGCAGAACCCTCTCCGGACACACCTTCGACCCGGGAAAAATCGAGCTGGTCTGCTTCCTCCTCGCGGACAAGAAAGCGGCGCCCTTCCAGCTCGACGTGGCGTGGGTCTCAGCGGTCCGAGAGGATTGATCGTTCGCCGACGAAGGGGGGCAGGGCGCAGCCCATGGCATCGGCCGTGGCGCGAATCAATTCCGCCTCGTTGCTGGAAAGTTTACCGTCGGTGAGCACCGTCTTGCAACAGGCGATGAGGAACTCGCGCTTCACCAGGGGGCTGCCCTGTTCGAATCGCTCGATGGCCCGCTTGATCCCGGCCAGGGTGCAATGCTCCGCCGGTTGAAAGGCCAGTGGCCGACCGGCAAGCGTCTCGAAATGCCTCGATCCCCGGGAGAAGGCTTCGCGCACCTCCTCGGGCCTCTCGGGATGGCTCAGCACTGCCAGAGTGCTCAGGATCACCGCGGCCTCCTGTCCGAGCTGGCCGATCTCGTGGTAGCGAATTCGGGGCGACCGATTGCCCTGGAAATAGGTGTCGAGATGCCGTTCCACGATCTTTTGCATCATGAACTCGAAGAGGTCGATGACGTCGTCGCTGACGAGCAGGTCCTCCATGACCTGGCGAAACCGGGCGTATTCGGCGGGAGATAGCCGGCGCAGGGTGGGCAGGGTCAGATCGATAAGGGCGATCTTGACCGCCGAGTGGAGTCGGGCGAACTGGTCGTGCAGTCTGACCGCCAGCTCAAAAGTCCGGGAGTCGGTCGTCATCCGGAGCACCTGGAGTTCGCGCTCGCGCAGGGCGTCGTCCTGAGCCAGAAGCAGGGCATACACGATGGCCTGAGCGCCGGACTCGCTGCGGGCGGTGGCGATCCAGGCCTCGGGCAGATTCCGGCGAATCTCGCCGCCGAAGCGCACCTGTTCGTCGTGCACCGTCCGCATGCTCTCCGCCGCCTGGGCCTCGGTCAGGGCCACCATCGATTCGTCGCCGGCCAGCCCCATCCCGGGAAAGGGGAAGGCCGGCGGGGTCTCCTCCCGGGCCGGCTTCTCCGTTTCACCGTCTTCGGCGGGGATGCCGGGCACCGGAACCACCCCGAAATCGCCGTCCCAGTGGGGCAGCAGGCGCCGGATCCGCTCGTGCAGCGGGGGGTGAGTGGAGAAGGCGCTCCGCGAGAAGGCGGAGCCGAAGAAAAGATGGCTCGCGTCCCGCGCCATGGGATGCCGGACGGTGGATCCTTCGGCGAGCGCTCCGATCTTCCGCAGCGCTCCCCCGATGCCATCGGGATTCCGGGTGAACTGAACCGCCGAGGCGTCGGCCAAGTATTCCCGCTGGCGGGAAATGGAAGCCTTGATCAGGTTGGCAAAAAACATCCCGATGTAGCCGATCAGGATCAGTCCGATGCCCAGGGCAAAGATCATCAGGGCGCCGCCGCCGGAATCCCGGTTGCCGCCCCGGCCGAGGCGGCTGTAAAAACCGCTGCGCATGATGATCTCGCCGATCAGAGTGAGGAAGAGGATTCCGAAGAGCAGCCCGATGAGACGCATGTTCAGTCTCATATCGCCGTTGAGGATGTGGGAAAACTCGTGGGCCACGACCCCCTGCAGTTCGTCGCGGGTGAGCAACTTCATGCATCCGCGGGTGACGCCGATGACCGCGTCACTCGTGGTCTGGCCGGCGGCGAAGGCGTTGATGGAGTCCTCCGAGTCCATCACGTAGACTTCCGGGACGGGGACACCGGAGGCGATGGCCATCTCCTCGACCACGTTGAGGAGCCTGCGCTCGTGGAAATCCGCCGTCGCCGGATCGACCAGCCTGCCCCCCAACTCGGTGGCGACGACCTTTCCCCCGCCGCTGAGTTGCATGGTCTTGAATGCCGAGGCCAGAAACACGACCAGACCCGTTCCCAGGGAGGTGGCGAGAAGGAGACCCGGTTGCCAGAGATCGAGAGCCGGCGTGGCGTAGGCGGAGGACTTCGAGCCGGTGAAGAAGCCCACCCCCACGAGCAGGAGGTAGACGGCCAGGATGATGCCGAGAACCGCCAGGCCGAAGTAGACGATCAGGACGTGGGAATTGCGGCGGGCTTTTTCCTGATGTTCGAAGAAATCCATTCCGCGGGGCCCCTCGGGCGGCACAACAGGGTGGGGCGGGTGAAGCAACAGGGTTGATTTGGAGCGGGGAGGGGGATCGCCTGGCGATTGCCGGAGCGCCCCGGTGGGACTACCCGGTGCAGATGGATCGGCGCCACTCCCGATCAGAACTGCACCTTGACCGGATCCCGTTCGGCGTCGCTGCCGACCTCAAACAGGGTCGCCGGGGTGAACTGGAACATGTTCGCCACGAAGTTCGAGGGAAAGGATTCGATCTTGGTGTTGTAGTTCATCACCGAGTCATTGTAGGACTGACGGGCGAAAGCGACCTTGGATTCCGTGGAGGTGAGTTCCTCCTGCAGTTGGAGCATGTTCTGGTTGCTCTTCAATTCCGGGTAGGATTCGGAGAGAGCGAACAGGCGCCCGAGCACCCCGCCGAGGCCAGATTCCGCGCTGGAGAGAGCCTCCATGGCCGCCGGGTCACCAGGATTGGCCACCGCTCCGAGCCGGGCATCGTGCGCGGCATTCCGGGCGCGGATCACCGCCTCCAGCGTCTCCCGCTCGTGTTCCATGAATGCCTTGGCCGTCTCCACTAGGTTCGGAATGAGATCGTGACGCCGCTTCAGCTGCACGTCGATCTGGGCAAAGGCGTTCTTGTAGCGGTTCCTCAGCGAAACCAGGCTGTTGTAGGTCCCGACAAAGAAGAAGACCGGGATCAACAGGACTCCGAGGATGACGAGAATGGTGACGACGGTGGCGGTCATGAGGGTGCTGTGGTGTGAATGAACTATGAAACGCTAGAGGCCTAAGCCAAGCGAAAAGAAGACTCGATTACAAAAGGGCGGACGGTTTGGAGGCGCAATGCCGGAAAAACGAACAGCATCTCTTTGATTTTAATAAAATTTAACGTTATGTTGGGATTAGTTTTTAAAAAACACCAATCGCTTGATGGAAATTTTAGCCGTAGTTTTGACCGAGGGTCCTTCGTCTTCCGGGCTCGGAGCCATCTTCGAGAATCTCCCCGCCTTGTCGGGAAAGGGCACCCTGGGTCTTCTCTACCTGATTTCCGTGGCGGGTTGGGGATTGATCTTCTACAAGCTGCTCTCTTTCCATCGCGTCCAGGAAGCGGACCGGGAATTTCTGGCCCGCTTGCGCCGGGCGCGCAGTTGCCTCGAGGTTTACGAGGAGGGTTATGGGAAAAATCCCTCGATCTGCCAGGAGATCTATGACCGTGGCGCCCAGGCGGTGGCGTGCCAGTTGCTTGGGACGAAGGACGGCACCTCGGCATCGCTGCAGGCGCTGGGGGGGGCTGTCGCCGTCGACGAGGATCAGTTGCTCGCCATCGAGGCGGGGTTTCAGGAGGGAGAACGCGTCGGCTTCCACCGGCTCTACCGCGTGCTCGGCTGGCTCAGGATTCTTTCGATCGCGGCCCCGGTCGTCGGGGCGGGTGGCAGCATAGGCCTTTTCCTCCTCGCCCTGCAGGCGGAGGGAGAGTCGTTTCAGCAGTTGATGACGGGCCTGCTGCTCGTCCTCGCCGCATCGGTGATCGCGGCGGCTCCGGCCGGTTTTTCCCGTGTCATTTTCCTCGAACTCTGCCGGGAAAAGGCTTCTCGCTACCGGCATTTCCGCAGACTGGTGGCGGAAACCTTCGGCAACCATCTCTACACCCCGCCATATCGTCCCGCCGATCCCTCCGAATCCCCGCTGAGACCTCCGGTCAGAGAGGGGGAGGTCGCTGCGGGCAGGCGCTTCCGATCCCTGCGCCCGCAGCCGGAGGGAGCTGCCGCCCTCAGGTAGCGCGATCCCCGCGACCTCGCTTGAGCGATCGATGGCGAAAAAAATAAATAGTTTAGGTTTCCAAAATACCTGGTATCCTTAGCGGTGCGTGTGTTGTCCATAGATCCGGCCCTGCGGAAGTGCGGTTATGCCGTGCTCGAACGAACCGCCCGGGGGAACCGTCGGGAATATCGGGTCGTCGAATACGGGGTCATCGAGAATCCCCGCAGCATCCGGCAATCCGGCTGTCTCGTCCGCATCCGGGAGTGTCTCGATGAGGTGATCCGCCGCCATCGCCCCGAGGCCTGTGCCGTGGAGGGCGTCATCTATGTGCAAAACTACAAGACGGCCATCACCATGGGCGCCGCCCGCGGTGCCGCCATCATCGCTGCGGCGGAGCATGGCCTCGAGGTCTACGAGTATGCGCCGCGCCGGGTGAAACAAGCCATCGTGGGGCGGGGAGGGGCGGACAAACAGCAGATCGCATTCATGATGCGGGCCCTGCTCGGGCTCACCGAGACGCCATCGCCGGATGCGGCGGATGCTCTCGCCGTGGGCATGACCCACCTTTACGCCCACGATCCGGTGCGTGCCCCGCTCCTGCGGGAATCGGCGGCGGCCGCGTTGTGAGACCCGGTTTCAACTCGGGATTGGACTGTTGCAGATCTGTCGATCCGGCGGATTCTAAGGACCTCTTGAGTCCGCACGGATGAAGCTCTCCGAGACCCGAAACATAGTCGTCGCACAGGCCATCGAGGAGTCCGACAGCGGCGGGCAAATCCTCACGGATGCCGAGAAACGCCTCTGCGACGCCGCGGCGGGAGCGCCCCTGCCCGAGGGAGCCGGCCGCGGGGAGCAGCAGGCTTTTCTGGCGAAGAGGGCTTCCCAGATCATCAGCACCGTGGAACCTCGCATCGACGGAGACCGCAACTGGCTTCGCGGGGGCATCGTCCTCCCCCGGTTCAGCACCTTCTCCTTTTTTCTTCTCCTCGCCGCAGCCATCGTCGGCTACCTCACCAACGAACTGGGACCCGAGCGAAAGATCAATCTTCTCTCTTTCCCTCTCATCGGGATCATCGTGTGGAACCTCTGCGTCTATGTGGGCGAACTGTTTCTCCTCTTTCGCCGGGACGAGGAGGCCGGGGGCGTCCCCGGGATCCTCTGCCGCCTCATCTTTCCCCTCCAGGGCGAGAAGGAAAAAGCGGAGAAGGAGTCGGCGGCCGCATTTCGCGCGCGCTCCCTCTTTCGGAGCCGTTGGCGGCACCTCACCATCCCGCCCCTGGCAGCCCGGGTGAAGGCCCTTCTTCATTTCACTGCTCTCGTCCTCGCCGCGGCAGCCATCGCGGGCATGTATGTCAGGGGGCTGGCTCGCGAGTATCTCGCCATCTGGGAAAGCACCTTTTTCCAGAACGGCGCCGAGCTGCGCCCCTTTCTCCAACTCGTGCTCGGCCCGGCCGCCTCGCTGCTGGGCACGGAGATACCCTCGGCCGCGGCTCTCGACCGGCTCCACTGGTCGCCGGAGAAGAGCGCGGATTCCCAGGGCGAAACCGCGGCCCGCTGGATCCACTGGTATGCCATCACCGTGGCGATCTACGTGCTCGTGCCGCGCCTTTTCCTCGGCATCGTCTGGCACCTGCGCGCCGCGTCGATGGAGAGGCGTCTCGGCTTCCGCGAG
>CAZLUZ010000015.1:16839-40313 GCA_964562825.1 uncultured Akkermansia sp. | reverse complement strand
ACCAAGTCGACTCCTTCAAGAGATTGTTTTCTAATTTTTATAAATTTCTTGGTTGAAGATTAGGATTTCTAAAATATTTTTGTTTCGAAACTATCATTCTACTTAAATGAAAACCAGACTTCTTGTTTCTTGCCTACTCATCGCGGTTCTGGTCACGCAGGCGGCTGTCGCGCAGCTGCCCTACTCGACCCAGTCCGAATATGAAATGGCAGCGAGGGAGCTGCGCTCCGCACCCGCGAGGCAGTACAACTTCTCCAAGGCAGTGATGAGCGATGTAATGCGGCTCATGGCTGAGGACGCCGGGATCAGTTTTTTCGGACTCCCTGACGAGGGGCCGGGCTCTGATCGGATGGTCACTTTCACCATCAACGCCAGTCCCTTCACGGCGCTGGAAACCCTGGCCAAGGCCAACGGCGTCTCTCTGATTTACGAGAACGGGATCTGGTACCTGCGTCCGGCCAACGACAAGGAATTGATCGGTCGGATCTACGAGATCAATTACAACGCCCAGGAACTGGTCCGGAAGAACACTCAGGGAGGTGGTCAGGAGAGCTCCACGAGTAGTGGCACGGGTTCCGGCATCGGAGCCGGTATCAATCTGCAGGGCGCGCCCGATTTCTTCGTCACCGAGCCCAGCCGGCTGCTCGAGGACATCAAGGGCATCCTCGACATTCCCACCACCGGTGCCAACGCAAATATCGCTCCCACGGCCTCGGTCGATACGGTCAGCCAGTTTTCACTCGCCGGCCTTCCCAATCAGCCGGCCCTTGTCACCACGTCAGGTAGTCCCTCCGATGGGGACGGCAGCGCTCCCGATGCCAAGGTCATTTGGAACAGCGACTCCAACACGCTCTACGTTGTCGCAACCCGGCAGCAGCATCAGTGGATCGAGGCTTACCTGGCCTCCGCGGACCGCGAGCAGACCATGATCGCGGTCGAGGTGAAGTTCCTCGAGACGAGCCGCGATCCGAGACTCGACCTCGGCATCGACTGGACAGGCGTCCTGGGTCCGGACGGAAACGGCCTCGGTGCCCGACTCACCGACAATACCGGGCCCATCGACCTCGGCAATCTTTCCACCTACCGGCTGCCCACTGCGGTCTTGAGCTACGATGACCTCAACGTCAAACTCGGAGCCCTCTACAGCGATTCGCGCACCAAGACGGTGTCCTATCCCCGAATGGTCACGCTGGACAACCGGGAGGTTAGCTTTCGCAGCGTGATCAACCAGCCCGTGCTCTCCTCGACCGCCAGCGCCAGCCTCGGTGCCGGCGCCACGCAGACCTCGGCGATCGAATACCTCCCTATCGGAACGGTGATCAACGTGCTCCCCAAAAAGATGAACAACGGCAGGATTCTGCTGAACGTCTCCGTAACGGTGTCGGACATCGTGGGCACCGAAGTGATCAACGGCAATCCCTTTCCCATCGCATCTTCCCGAGTCTACTCGGCCCCGCTCACGGTGCGCAGTGGTTACACCGTCGCCATCAGCGGTCTCGACTCGGCCAACACCAGCCACGTCGAAGAGGGGGTTCCCATCCTGGGTCAGCTTCCCGTCCTCGGGGGTGCCTTCCGCTTCAAGCGAAAGAATCAAAACCGCCAACACCTCATGATGTTAATCACCCCGGTGATCATGAACAACGGGTGCGGTATTCAGAAGCGCCCCATGAGCAAAGATCCCTGGCGCCGCTGCGACGATCCCAGTGTCACCGATTGCCCCTCCAAATGCGCACCCCAGCCGCACGTCCCCGAGGCCACGGCCTATCCAGCCAAGAGCACGCTGACCTCTTTCGACGGGCAGGATCGGAGATCCGAATCACGGAAATCGTCTTTCCGCTTCGGCCAGAAAAATGCAGCGGTGAACGAGTCCGCCTACGCCGGTCATCACACTCCGGCGCCTTCCGCACCGGTGGCGGAGACGGTCAAAACAGAGACGCCCTCGGTAGTGGCCACGCCGGTGCGAGTGCCGGCTCTGGAATCGCCAGCTCCTCGCCAGGCCGCCGAAATCCCTCCCTCGCCACCCGCGACGCAGCGGGTCGAGCAGCCGGAAAACTCCGAGATTGCCCGAATCAACCAATCCGTCGAACGGTTGCGGAGCGAACTGGAAACCATGTCGGGAAGCGAGCAACTCACTACCGAGAACCGGAAAAAACTGAATCAGGTGGTCGAAGAATCCAAGGTGCTGCTTTCACAGATCGAACAGATGCGGGGCGAAGATTCCGCAACGATGTCGGGCGAACTGGGTGACACTTGGTGGAATGTCATCAAGCTGAAGACCGACGCCGTCAAGATGGGCCGAGAGTAGAAACGACCACCACCCACCCGGGGCCTTTCCCCCAAAGAGAGAAACAAGAAGCCGCTGCCCCGTCACGGAGACGGGGCAGCATTTTCGTCAGACCTGTCACCGAAGCAGAACGGTTTTCCCCATGCCGCGATCGAATCGGTATCCCAAAGCACGGGTTGATTGTGAATCACCTTGGGGCAATTTGACCGGGTCGAAAGGCCTCATGATCCCGGAAACCGAGAGCTACCGCCCCCCCGGAAGAAGCATCATTGTGGCATTCTTCGATAATGCGCTTCTGCTTTTCGCACTCATCATTTTCGGGTGGGGGCTCGAGGTGGTGGATGTTTTTTTGGGCCGATACCTGGACAATTTCGGCATTCAACCGCGGCAGGTCAGCGGTCTGCCGGGGATCATCACCGCCCACTGGCTCCACGGCGGTTTCCCCCACCTCGCCTCCAACACCCTGCCCTTCTTCGTGCTGGGCGGGTGCATCCTCTTCGGGGGAAGAGTGCTCTTCTGGAAGGTCACCGCTTTCGTCGCGCTCGCCGGGGGCGGTCTGCTCTGGTTGCTCGGCGGGGGCGGTAACCATCTCGGAGCCAGTCTGGTCATTTTCGGATACCTGGGCTTCCTTCTCACCCGTGGCGTCTTCGAACGCAGCCTGGGCTGGATCCTCCTCTCCATCATCACCCTTTTCCTCTACGGAGGGATGATTTTCGGGGTGATCCCGGGGCAACGGGGCATCTCCTGGGAGGGGCACCTCTTCGGCTTTCTCTGCGGGATCTTTGCGGCCGGAACCCTGCTGCCGAAATCGAAGCCCCTCTACTGACCGACGGGCCTTCCCGGGCAATCGTCAGTCCGCGAACCGAACTCGCCACCATCCGCCTGCCGAACGTATCCCCTCGGCGCCCGCCACTCCACCATGAAGAATGAGACCGAACCATCTCCCGAGCGCGAGGCGCCGGATCGAGAGGCCCCGGCGGAGGTTATCGGCCTCCGCTCGGACCGTTTCAGCCGATTCATCAACGGGTATTTCACCCGGCTCCTGGGCAAGAGCTTCCATGCGATTCGGCTCCTCGACGGGCCAGCTCCCGTGGAGGGACCTCTGATCGCCTGCATGAACCACCCGTCGTGGAACGATCCCATGGTCATCAGCTTCCTCCACTACCGGTTTTTCTCGGATCGGGAAGCCTATGGCCCGATCGATGCGGACGCCCTGCAGGGCTATCCCTTCATGCGGAGGATCGGACTCTATCCAATCACCCACGGCAACGCGGGGAGCGCCCGCCAGTTCCTCCGCACCAGCCGAGCGATCCTCGACCGGCCCGGAACCGCCATCTGGATCACCCCCCAGGGCAAGTTCTCCGACCAGCGGGAACGGCCTGTGCGCTTCGAGCCCGGGCTAGGTTTTCTCCTCCGATCCCTCGATCGATCGGTCACGGTGCTCCCCGTTGCGGTGGAATACACCTTCGGGGAGGAGCGATTTGCCGAGATCTTCGTTTCCTTTGGCAAACCGGTGGAACGTCCCCGGGAGAACGATGCTCAGGTCTGGAGCGAGGCGGCGGCGCGGGCCCTCGAAGCCACCCAGGACCGCCTGGCGGAACGAGTCATCCGCAAAGATTTGGCCGAGTTCGAGGATCTGCTCGGAGGCGCCGTCGGCGTGGGCGGCGTCTACGAATGGTGGCAACGTTTTCGGGCGTTTCTCGGTGGCAAGCGCTATGACCCCCGGCACGGTTCCCTGACCTCATGACCGCTCCGGTTCCTCTCCTCGCCGAAGCCATCCCGACGTTTGCCTGGGTGATCTTTGCGCTCGCCGCCATACCCGCGGTGATGACGCTGTGGAATCATCTGGTTTTTCGGGCGCCCACCCCGGCGGACGGCACCGTCCCGAAGCCCGCGATCTCCATCCTCATTCCGGCGCGAAACGAGGAACAGAACATCGCTGCCGCCGTGGAGGGCGCGCTGGCAGCAACCGGCATCGCGCTGGAGGTAGTGGTGCTCGACGATGGTTCCACCGACCGGACTGCCGAAATTGTCCACGCAATCGCCCGCAAGGACGATCGGGTTCGGCTGGAAGCGGCGCCGCCTCTGCCCGCTGGCTGGTGCGGAAAGCAGCACGCCTGCACCAGGCTGGCGGAGCTGGCCCGGCACGATCTGCTGCTCTTCATCGATGCGGATGTCACCCTGGCTCCCGATGCCCCGGGCCGCCTCGCGGCCTTCCTGGATCGACAGGGGGCCTCGCTGGTCAGCGCGTTCCCCCGACAGGAAACGGTAACCTTTCTGGAGAAACTCCTCATTCCTCTGATCGAGTTTATCCTCCTGGGGTACCTGCCCATGCAGGCCGGCCGCTGGTTTCGTCTCTCCGGCTTCGGCGCCGGCTGCGGACAGGTATTTCTCGCGGAGCGCAAGGCCTATGAAACGGCAGGGGGACATGCCGCTATCCGCACGACTCTTCACGACGGAGTCAGGCTACCCCGCCTTTTTCGCAAGGCTGGTTTTCACACCGACCTCTGCTCCGGCGTTGGCCTGATCGACTGCCGTATGTATCGCAATGCCGGTGAGGTTTGGAGCGGTCTCCTCAAAAACGCCCACGAGGGCATCGCCAACCCGGGCTCCATTCTCCCCTTTTCGATCCTGCTCGCGGGCGGTTCCATCGTGCCCTGGGCCATGACCGCTTGGGCTCTTTTTGTTCCCGGCTCAAATATCCCTGCCATCATGGCATTGGCGATCCTGGCCCTCTCTCTCTTCCCCCGCACCCTGAACACGATTCGATTTCGCCAGAGCCCTCTCGGCCTGGTCCTCCATCCGGTTTCCGTGCTTCTCTTCCTCGTGATCCAGTGGCAGTCGTTTTTCCGTCTCGTGGCGGGACGAAAACCCACCTGGAAAGGACGCTCCGTGGGATGATCGGGTCCTGTCCCGGCGGGAATTAGCGTTGCAGGCCGGGGTGGGCATCGGCTAATCTGGGAGAGCTTTCGACCGATGAAACGATTCCTGCTCCCGGCCGCGGTCTTCGTCGCGGTGCTCCTGCTGGCCATGGCAATCTTCGGCGAACGACGCGGGGGCCCATCGATAGAGCGATTCGCCGCCGACGACGTCCCGCCACCACCTGCGCCGCGGCAAAAGCCACCCGATCCTATCGCTTCGTCACCTCCCGAAATCCAAACTCTCCCCCCGGATGTCGCCCGGGAGAAACCGGGAGCTTCCTCCCCCCCGTCCCCCGGAAGCACCGGTTATGATACGGGTATCCGAGAGGATCGCAGGATTCGCACCGGTGCGGAGGGAAAGTCGATCCTCACGGAAGGGGTCGAGATCGCCAGACGATTGCATTCGTCCGATTCTTCGCCGGAGGAGGACCTCCAGATGCTCGACCAGTTGTTCGGGTTGTTCCGACTGTCCTTCAACGAGAATCCGCTGGCGGGAGACAACCAGATGGTCATGGAGGCTCTGCGGGGCAACAATCCCGGCAATCTGATGGTTTTTCCCGACAATCACCCCTCGTTGGACAGCAGGGGACGGCTGCTGGACCGCTGGGGCACGCCCTACTTTTTCCACGCCCTCTCCGGTCGGGAGATGGAGATTTTTTCGGCGGGTCCCGATGGCGAATTCAATACCTGGGACGATGTGCAATTCTCGAATCGCGGGGGCAACCCGCTCACCGGAACAGAGGACGACACCCCCGACTCGCCATAGCATGTCCGGTCTTTTCCATCGCGTCGCTGTCCTCCTGGCTACCCTGGCTTGGACGTCCCCCCACCTGCAGGCGCAGTACCGGAATTACTCTCTCACCTGCCTGGCACCCATCCTCGAGAGCATCGATCCCGACGCTCCGCAGACATTGCAGGAGGCCTTTCTGGGCGGCCCGTTCCGGTTTGCCGAACCCCTCGAAGGAATTGGGGCCCAGGGTATCGATTTTCCCATCTCCACCGAGTCGTCCGAGGCACAGGCGATGTTCGAGCAGGGCATCGCGCTTCTCCACCTGCTCTGGTATGGAGAAGCGGAGCGCGCTTTCCGCACCGTGGTGGAACTCGATCCCCACTGCCCCATGGGATACTGGGGGCTCGCCCAGGCCAATGAACTCCGTCCGGGACGCGCCCGGCTCTTTGCCCGGGCGGCACGGGACCAGTGCGATGGCAATCGCCCAAAACTGGAACAGAGATGGACCGAACTGCTGGCCGAATTCTACGCCGAATCGGACGCGCCTCCCCCGTTGCGTTCGCGGATTCGTATCCGCGACCTGGAGAGTCTGGTCATGGATTTCCCGAATCACCGGGAGGCCACCGCCTTTCTCATCCGCCGCCTCACGCTCGACCGCTACCGGATGGGATTGAGCGTCACCTCCCAACTGGGCGTGGACGCTCTGATCCGTGATTTCACCGCGAGTGCGCCGTACCACCCCTCGCGTCACTACCGCATATTTCTCTGGCTGGCGGATCGTCCCGAGATGTCTTTGCCGGATGCCGCCGCCGGCCCCCTGCTGGCCCCCGGGGCGCCCGAGACCTGGCGCTATGCCGCGGAGGCCTTCGCCGCGTCCGGTCAACCTGCGGCTGCGGTGCGCTATCACGAAATAGCGGTGCGCACGGACCACCGGGACCTCAGTCGGCGGCGACTGATGCCGGATTCATCACAGAATCTCCGATCCAACCAGGCCGCCCTGGTTCACGGGCTGATCGAGGCCGGGCGAATCGAGGAGGCCCTGCGCTGGGCGAGACGCACCATAGCGCTCCCCACAGAACCAGGCGCGGGGGGATGGGAGAGCGAACAGCTCTACGCAGATGCGCTGATGGGGTCGCGCCAATGGGAACGGCTGCTACGGGAGCTGGAGAGTCAGCCTCACCTCACCATTGGGGAGCAACCCGACCGCGTCGCCGCCCGACTCCTCTGGCGAGGCCTTTGTCAACTTGCCCTGGATCGCCGTGACGAGGCCGTGCAAACGCTAGAGGAGTTGACCGTCTGGGAGCGGAACCATCCGATCCCAGGAGCCACCGACGCCATGGGCCAAGCCATCGGCGAAGCCCGAAAAACCCTGGAGGTGGCATACCGGCATCTCACCGGGGAGTCCCCGACCGCGGACCTCGCCGCATGGCGCAGCCTGCCCCTTTCCCCTCTGGTTTCGACCGCACTCTGTGAAATGGCCGGACGGGACGAGGAGGCCTATCGGCTGGCTGTCTCTTTCTCCGAGAGCCGACCTGGTGCCTGGTTGCCGGAGGCGTTTCGCTGCCATTTGGCTCTGCGCACGGGCCGGGATCGGGAGGGGCTGTTCGTCTTCGACCGGCAGTTCCGATCGCACGCCAGTCTCGCCGATCCGGCACTCACGATCCTGGAGGAATTGAGGCCCCTGGCGGAGCGTCTGCAACTACCCGTCGACTGGACCCTGCCGGCACCCCGGCTGGAGGAGCCGGGATTTTTCCGGGAACCTGCGGACGCGGGCCCGGGCCGGTGGATTCCTTTGGCCGCCCCCAATTTTGATCTGGCGGATCGGTTCGGCGAACGCCTCACGCTGGATGATTTCTCGGGACGGCCTCTGCTCCTCAATTTTTTCCTCGGGGCCAGGTGCCCCTTCTGTCTGGAGCAATTCGAGGTCTTCCGGCCCCATTGGCCAGCCTTCGCCGAGGCCGGCATCGCGGTCGCCGCCGTGAGCATCGACTCCGCCGAAACCATGAACCGGGTTTTCCGGGACAGCCCCGATCTGGAAAACCTGCTCCGGCACTGTTTCCCCCACCCGGTGCTTGCCGACCCGGACCTCGCCGCTTTCCGAGCATTCGGCGTTTACGATGATTTCGAGAACGGCCCCATGCACGGGATCTTTCTCCTCGACTCGAGGGGCCGAATTCTCTGGCGATGGGCCAGCCACGCAACCTTCGAGAATCCGATCCCCCTCCTCTGGGAGACGAAGCGGCTCATCGCGCTGCACGATCAGGACTGAACTCAATCGCACGGGCGTCCCTGAAATCGCGGCGGCGATTCTATGGATTTCTGGAAAAAAGTCTTGAAGAAATCCGCAAAAAAAGAGAAAACTTGCGCGTAATTTGCGGTTCGGCCTCCCGTTGGTCGAAACGCACCCGTTAGTTGGACAGAAACCGCGGGATTGGGAAACCCCTTTTACCCAACGCCACTTATCCGCATCCCTGGTTACCGTCTTCGACCAGTTCGCTCCCATGATCCGCGCTCATTCTCATTTCCACAGGCTCATTGTCTTTTTCGCGTGTCTCCCGATGATGTCCGCCCTCTCGCAGGGAGATTTCGATACCGACGGCAACGGGCTTATCGATACCTGGGAAATCCGTTTTTTCGGAGCCAAGGGGCAGGACCCGGGTGCCGACCCCGACGGTGACGGCGAAACCAACCTCGAGGAGTGCATCGCTCACACCGATCCACAGGATGCCGGAGATTGTTTCATGGTCGTTCGATCCGAGTTCGATCCCGAGGATTCACTGGTCACCTTTTCGAGTGTGGTGGGCAAGAAATACCGGATCGAAGTCAGCAACAACCTGGGCGTCTGGCACGAGATAGAGGACGAAACCCCAGGCACCCCCCTGGATTTCTTCGGCTCGGGCGGGGTCCTGACAATTGATTTTTCCGACCCAGCTCATCCCGTGGCGCTGGGCGGCACGAAGAGAGAGATCTGGTTCGACGTACCCGCGCCGGGAACATCCGATCTCAAGGCGTTTTTTGACGGAGCCGGTCCCGCCGCCGGAGAAGAATGGCGCGCCTCCTTGCAGGGCCCCTCGAACTACGGCGAACAATTCGCCGCCCGGTATTCGGGCTACATCGTGCCGAAGGAGTCGGGCAGCTACACCTTTTCCCTGGCGGGGCGGGGTGTTTGCGAGTTCCACCTCAATGCGAGCGGGCCGGGGATTGGGGAAACGGCGCTCATCGCCGAAATCGATTCGGACGCGCACGCCGAAGGTGTGACCGAAGAAGAGGACTGGGATTACCTCGCCTCGATCGGACAAGCCGATACGCAGCGGTCAGCCACTATCGATCTCACCGCGGGAGTCCGCTACTACTTTGAGGCCCTGCACGTGGCCCGCACGGGCGACGACCACCTCGCGGTCGGTTGGGAAACGCCCTCCTCCGAAGGGGCGATCGAGATCGTTCCGGGCGACTGCATCAGTCCCGAGGCCGTCCACGCCAGTTCGAACGCCGCCGCCCTCCTCTCGGGACCGCGCGTCTTCGTCCGGGTCCAGACGTTTGGCCCCACCGATCCGAACACCCTCGACTCCGATGGCGACGGAATCGACGATGCCTCCGAGAACGACCTCCTCGGAGCAGGTTTCAGCCCCTTTTCCTCCTCCAGTCCCGGACACGGCAGTGGTTCCGACCGGAACCGGCTTCTATCTCTCATCAATTTCAATCCGCTGGGGGGAGATCGGGAAGAGTTGTCCATCGCGGCAATAGACGCCGAAGGGATCGAAATGCTGGAACCGCCCCTGCTTCCCGGGAACGTCGTCGACCTGGGCAAGCTCGGCTCCCTGAGTGGGAATTCTTCCGACAAGATCCGGTTTCGCCTCAGCAGGAGCCGGGGACTCGAACCGGTGACGGTCTATTACTCCCTGGGCGGCGCCACGGTGATGGGGGAAGTCGATGCGACCCGCGATCTGGACTATATCGCGCCGGCGGGCGACATGGTCACGATTCCAGCGCTGGCCACGGGAGTAGACGTCGAAATCACCGTGAAACGGGACAACATCCACGAGTATCCCGAAACCATCAGCTGCACCGTGGACCCTCATCCGGACTACGATATCGCCGGCGGGGCTGCCGAGGCGAAAGCCGAGATCTGCGACATGCCCGGGGACGTCAACATTCTGTTCGTGGGAGCCTACGAGCCCGACTACAACGCGGCCCCCGGGTCCACCACGGCAAATGGCTCTATCAGCGCTTACCTCCGGGGCGACAAGAGAAGTTTCGTGCTGCGCAACGACAACTTCGGCAACCTCTCCTCGCCGCAGAACGACACCCACATCCACAAGGCCAACCTGGTGGGTGGGCAACCCGCGGGCGGCCCGGCCATCCGCGATATCCTCAACTCGCAGGGGGTCGCCTGGCTGGGACATTACCTGACATTTCACTGGGACCTCACCGACCAGAACCCCGTGCTCTCCACCAACGGAGGCACCCCCTCGCGGCAGGTGGTGATCGATTCCCTGTTCAACCAGAACAACGAGACCCCTCTCTACGTGAATCTCCATACCGACAACAACGCCGACGGAGAGACCATGGCCCTTCTCGAACCGGCCAGCGGATCGGTCACCCCTCCCGATCCCCCCGATGAACCGGAGGCCCTGCCCCTGCTCACCGGCGCTGAGCTGGAACTCGACATCGTGCGCTTCCTCAACCAGGCCACCTTCGGCGCGGTGGCGGAGGAGGTGGAGGCCCTGAAAACCGCCATCGAAACCGCGCGGCAGACCAATCCCGACTACAGCCGGATCGAGGAATTCGGCAAGTGGATTGATGAGCAGGCGAAACGGGAACAGACCTTCCTCCTCGACTACACCCTGGCCGCGGACAACCTGGAATGGAATCTGAGAGGAATGTTCGATCCCGCGGAGTGGCAGGACTGGGACTCGGTCAGGCCAGGCAATGACGCCACCCCCTTCCCTCACTCCTGGCCGCATATCGATCGCAGCCTCACCAACGGCCCCGCACCGGGCATGGGGTCTCCCGGCGATGCCTATAGCGAAAACCGGGCCCATCCCTTTTTCTACGCCAATCAATGGTTCCCCGTAGGTGCCTATCCCGTGAATCGCGACTGGATCAACTGGAGGGACGACGAGACGCCAAGCGAGGGTTCCAGAGTGACCCGCAACCTCGGGGAGAACAACGCGGACAACCGCCGCCGCGGCCACTGGGCTCTCATGGTCAACGCCCAGGACCAGCTGCGGCAGAAATGGGGCTATGCCCTGCAACAGATCCTGGTGGTTTCCGATACCACCACCCAGACCCGCAACCAACACCTCGGAGCATCCAACTACCAGGACATGCTCAACTACTACGGGCTCCCCTCCGATCGCGACGGGAACGAGTCCATCGACGTTCAAGAGAGGACCTACTTCCGGGATCTGATCGGATTCATCAACTGGAGTCCGATGATGGGTTACTGGCTTTCCAGCCTGCAGAATCGCGCCGCCTACGACATCGACAACGATGGGATCCTCGACGTCTATCCCGACGAGAACCTGGCCCGGGAAAACATGCAGCTGTTCACCATCGGCCTCTTCAATCTCTGGCCCGATGGCAGTCTGCAACTCCAGACGAGCGCCGATCCGGAGACGCCCCCCGGATCCTCGGCTACCTATGATAACGACGATATTCAGGAGTTTGCCCGAGTCCTCACCGGCCAGAGTTTCAGCCGCTACGTGAACGACTCGCGCAGCCCCAGCAGTCCGGGTCAGGTCGATCCGTCCCTGGCCGACCGCTTCTACAGCAACCCGAGCGACGGCAGCAGTCCCTACGGATTTCGCGAGGGTCCCTACCAGTGGGGGATCACCGGACTGGACCTCGGCGAGGTGTTCGACACCAATAACAACAATGGCGGCGGAGCCGATGGCTACGACCAGAACAACGGCAACGACGGAATCCTCTACGTGACGCGGGATCAGTTCACCCAGGGCATCGGAGAAAAATATTACACCCACACCTTCAATTACCCCATGCGAATGTTCGGGAAACATTCCAACGGCACCGTCTATCACGATCTCGGAGTCAAGACCATCGTCGGTGGCAGAGTGATCGACAACACCGCCTTGCTTTCTCATCCTGGCAACCCCGCCAGTTCCACCAACGACAGCATCATCAACATGGGGGTTCGGGATATCGAGGATGCCCTCGACTGGCTCGCGGGGAAGGTCGACGGCAATCCGGGGCCGGATTTCACCGGCGACGCGGGGAATCCCGACGCGAGCCATGCCTCCACACCTCCCTTTGTCTGCCGCAGGCTGATCCAGCGTATGACCACCAGCAATCCGTCCTCCGCCTACCTCTATCGGGTGACCGACGCCTTCAAGAAAAGCGAGGGAGACATGCTGGAAGTCTGCAAGGCCATCCTGCTGGACCCGGAGGCCCGGAGCATCGTGCCATCCGAGATTTTCGGCATCAAGCGTTCGCCGCTGGAGGCCTACATCCAGTTGTTGCGCGCCTTTGACGCGCATTCCCTGCTTCCCATTGCCGACGATCCTGCCGGGCCCCCATTCGACGGGCAATGGCCTCAACCAGAGGGCGGCTTCGATCCGGGCAACTACACGGGCCAAGATAACTACCACCGCATTTTCCTCACCGACTATGGTTATCCGGCGACGCAGGCGGACAACTTCCGGCTGAATTGTCATTTCTTCTATCCGACCACCGACGACAACCTGTCGATGACCCCCTTTTCCCAGGAAACGGTTTTCAATTTCTACCTGCCGGACTACACCTCCGGTGTGGTGCAGTCCGCCGCCATGGTCTCGCCCGAGCTGCAACTCGCCACCGAAACCAACGTGGTGGACAACCACAACTATTTCCAGACCCTGACGCGGAACCGGGACGGCGATCGCGGTCGACGGAGTGACGGGCAGTATGTCAACCAACTGGGCGACAGCGACCGGAACCAGAGAGAGGCCTTCGCCCCGGGCCACGCCAACCAGAGCGGAGATTGGGATTACCACCACCGGGTCCGGATCGACCTGCAGAAATGGGCCGATCTGGTCTATGATTCTCCTCCCTTCGTGGGGCGAAATATCGCCGGAGCGAACGGACGGTCGGGTGAGTCGCTGGAAGATGAGGCCCTGGTCGACTTTATCGATCGGCAGCTCACCGGAGGCAGATTTAAGGCGAAGTATCCCTTCGACTAATCGGACGACGAAGACCCGACGATGGACGGCAACCTGGTGCGCAGCTCCACCTACAACGACGGCAACCCGAACAACGACAGGGAACTGCGGAATCCTCGCGAATGGATCATCCATAGCCTGACAGATTCCCACGGCGACGCCACCTCGAACGACGGAAACCGCATGAGCAAATTCCGCGACGCCCTCTATCTTTTCACCCAGACTCCGGAGTATCAGATCCAGGATTGATCGGCACCCGGTCCGCCCCACCTCCCACCATCAGGTTACTCATGAAAAAGAAGCCCCTCCCCTCCTTCGACATACTCTCCCGATCGATGGATCGCCGATCGTTTCTGGCCCGTTCCGGAAGCGCCGGGCTGGGGGTTACCGGTCTGGCCAACACCCTGTGCCAGCTCCAGCTGATGGGGGAAGCCGCCGCCGCAAGCAGTTCGATGGACAAGGGGCAGTACAAGGCCCTGGTCTGTTTCTTCCTCGCCGGGGGATGCGATGCGAACAACCTGCTCATCCCCATCGGTTCCCATCCGAACCGGTCGAACTACGAGAACGATCGGCGCTTTGTCGCCGTGTCCGAGGCGGACATCGCTGCGGCTGGCACCCAGTTGAACGCACCCTCGGCGGCTAACCGGCAATACGGGATGCACCCCAACTGTCCCTCGATGGCCTCTCTCTTCAACCAGGGCAAGCTGGCCATGATCGCGAACTGCGGCACCCTGGCGGTGCCCATACCCGTGGGGGTGTCGCTCGATGACTACGACTCCCTGATCAAGCCGATCCAGTTGTTCTCCCATTCAGACCAAGTGAACCAGTGGTTCTCCTCCATCCCACAGAACCCCTTCATCTCCGGATGGGCGGGCCGGGTGGCGAATCTGTTTCAGACCCCCGCCTACACCTCCCTGGGAATCAATCAGCACGGTCTTACCTCGATGTTGATGACGGCGGCGGGGAGCACGGATCTGCTGGTGGCGCCGGGAGGCTCGGTCCCGCAATACGCCGTCAACCGCACGGGCCCGAAGTCCTTCAACAGCTATGGAACCGCCTACACCAATGCGGTGAACAACAATGTCTACCGGACGAACGCCAACGGGCGGCGCCTCCAGGCATTCGAGGCCACCATGGAGTACCGGCATCCCCACATTCTGGAGCAGGGTTACAACGGGGTGATGCGAAGCGCCCGATCGAACGAGGAGACGGTGGGTGCCGCGATTACGGAAGCGGATCGCCTTTTCGATATGGACCAGATCTTCCTCGACACCTACAACGGGCTGGCGGGGACAAACATCTCGGTTGCCACTTTGCTACCCAACGACGTGCAAGAGATGCTCATCATCTGCAAACTGATCGCGGGCCGGGATTGCCTGGGCAACACGCGACAGATCTTTTTCCTGAACAAGGGCGGCTTCGACAACCATGCCGACATCAACAATGCCCTGCCTCCCCTCCTGACGGAGGTCGATGCCATCATCGCGTGTTTCAACGCCGCCATGGAGGGTCTGGCCGCCGCCGATTCGTCTTTCGAATACGACATGGCGACCCTGTTCGGCGGATCGGATTTCAACCGCACCTGGACACCCAACACCTCGGGCACGGATCACGCCTGGGGCACCCACACTTTCGTCTGCGGGGGAGCCGTCGCCGGGGCCAATCCCACGGGCGGTAAGATTTACGGCTCGTTCCCCACCCTGGAGATCAGAGGGCCAAACGACGTGCCGGGCAATAACGTGCGGGGCCGCTGGATCCCGCAGACCTCCACGGATCAGTATTACGCGCGACTTTCGCGCTGGTTCGGGGTGTCCGAATCGGACATGGAGCAAATCTTTCCCAACCTCGCCAACGGCTTCACCAGCCCCTTTGATCCCGCGGCGAACCTGGACTTCATCTGATGGGTTGCCCGCCCCGATAGCGAAAGGCACCGACGGATTTTGGCGGACTCTGGCAGGAAGCGAACACGCGCCCGGTACGCTTCCGGTTGACTCCTCCTCCCGTTTCGCCTAAAAAGAAACAACCCGTTCTGTGAAGTGTCCCCCGTCTTCCGCAACCTCACATTGCTCTTTTCTTTCCTTTTTGCCGGACTCCCGCTCCGGGCAGACTGGAAGGCGGATATCGGTCATACCCAACTGGCAGACGAATTGGGTGCCGCATTGCCCACCGGTGCCGGTGTCACCGTGATCATGACCGAGGCGCCTTTTGGTGCGGGCGACCCCTACCTGCCCCAGGCGCAACCGGGCGCCGACTCCACTTTCGCCGGCACTGGCACATTCACCGGCACGACCTTCGTCAACGTCACCGAAAGCGCCACCGGCATATCGGGCCACGCCTCTACGGTGGGGAGAGCATTCTTCGGGGCGGAGAGCGTGGCGGGCGATATCCCCCTGGTCTATTGCTACTCGGCGGCGTCCTGGATCAATGAGGGTTTCCTCTTTGCCGAATTGAATGGAGACGTCCTCTCCGGCGGTCCCCAGGAACTCCCTGCACCGGGGGTCAAGGTGATCTCGGCTGCGTGGATCGCAACGAGTGGCCCCCTCGTCAATCGAATCCGAAGGGTCGATTTCGTGGTGGAACGCGACGGACTGCTCATCGTCGGGGGCCTCGGTAACGGGAGCGGCGCGGTTCCCTCGATGCTCGGTCCATCCTACAACGCGCTCATCGTCGGCCGAACGGATGGAACCCACAGCATCAACGGCGTTCCCGCAGGCAACGACGGCCCCGGACGGACTCGCCCCGATCTGGTCATGCCGGCCCCGACCACCAGTGAGGCAACGGGCCAACTGAGTTCGGTTGCCGCGTTTCTCTACGAGGTCGCGCAATCCCCCGGCCTGGAGGATGCCTCCAATCAACCGGAGATGATGAAGGCGATCCTCATGGCGGGAGCCACCAAGGATGAGTTCGCCCACTGGAGCCGCACGGAGGCGATGCCCCTCGACCCTGTGTTCGGCGCCGGAGAGACGAATCTGGCCAACTCCTACCACATCCTCGTGGGCGGCCCGGTTTCCGGCTCCGATCTTCCCCTCTCGGGATGGCACTACCGGCCGAATCTGTCCGTCGGAGATACGGCGACCTATTCCTTCACCATCCCGGCCCATTCCCGCGCCCGGAAGTTCACCGTGTCCCTGAACTGGAACCGCAAGGTTTCGCCGGATTTTGCGAGTTTCGTCCTGCCCGACCTCGACCTCGCTCTCTATCGCGAAACTGTATCAGGGGACGAATTGATGGGCCAGAGTGCGAGTCAGGACGGCGAATCGAACACCTACAACCTGGAATACCTCTACGAGGAGAACTTGCCGCCGGGGGATTACCGGCTCGAGATCAGCCATGTTCCGGACAGCCCCGCGGCCACCGACTTCGGGTTGGCCTGGATCACCGAGGAAGGACCGCCGCCATCCCTGACACCGGATGCGGAAGTCTCCTCCGATGACATCCTGCTCAGCCTCGACGGACTCCGCGAGGGGATGACTTTTTCTATCGAATACTCGGATGACCTCATCGACTGGTATCCTCTGACGAGCGTTGTCGCCTCCTCCGAAGAGGAGTCCGTCCCCCTGGCGGACGAGCTGCTGAACCATTCGACCCGCTTCTATCGCATGCTTTGGTGAAGGGAAGTCGCGACCCCTTGGCAGCGTGTCCGGCAACACGCCCGGTTTCGCATCTTGACCATCGACCCGACCTTCTCCAGTATTCTGCCCATGCGGAAATATCTCTTTCTTCTCACTCTGGTCCTCGCCCTTCCGGCCCATGCGGCTGAGCGCAACGTGATCTTTTTCATCACGGACGACGAATCGCCCACTCTCGGCTGCTATGGGGATCCCGTGGCGGTCACGCCTGCGATCGACGAGATCGCGGCCGATGGCACCGTCTTTCTCAACGCCTTTGCGACTACCGCCAGCTGTTCCGCGAGCCGCTCCGTGGTCATGTCGGGCTTGCACAATCACCGCACCGGCCAGTACGGCCATGCCCACGACTTCCACAAGTTTTCCAGCTGGCACGATCTGGTGTCCCTATCGCTTCCCCGGGCGATGGCACGAGAGGGCTACCGGACGGGTCATATCGGCAAATACCACGTCGCTCCCGAGGAGGTTTACCGCTTCGAGAGGTACTTCAAGGGGCCTTCACGGAGTCCGGTGGAAATGGCCGAGAAGGTCAGGGATTTCATCACCGAAAAGTCCGATCAGCCCTTCTTTCTCTACTTCGCCACCGCAGACCCCCACCGGGGCGGAGGCAAGGATCAGACCTCGGCACGGGAGTTGAAACCCGACCTCTTCGGCAATCGCCCGAATCGGGGTGCCTACCCGGGTATCGAGGAGGTCTTCTATGATCCGGCAGAGGTGCCCATCCCCCATTTCCTCACCGATACCCCGGAAACGCGGGAGGAACTGGCCCAATACTACCAGAGTCTGTCGCGGGTGGATCAGGGGGTGGCCCGTCTCAAAGAGATGCTGGAGGAAAGCGACCTCTGGGACAAGACCCTCTTCATCTTCACCTCCGACCACGGCATGGCCTTTCCCGGCGGGAAGACCACTGTCTACGAGGGCGGTCTGCGGGTTCCTTTCGTGGTGCGCAACCCCTACGAAACCAGCCGAGGCGTCCGCAGCGAGGCTCTCATCAGTCACACCGACATCACTCCATCCATCCTCGATTTCGCCGGCGGACTCGATCGGGAGCAGAATCGCCCGAAGCAATGGATGGACCCCGACGAATACTGGAAAGACAAACCCTACGCGGCCGAAGAGAACCGCGGTCCGCGCGGTGGACTGAAGGCGTATCACGGTAAGTCCTGGCTTCCTATTCTGGGTCAGCCCGACGCGGAGCATTGGGAAACCATTTTCGCCTCCCACACCTTCCACGAGATCCAGATGTATTACCCCATGCGGGTGGTTCGGGACAAGGAATACAAACTGATCTGGAACATCGCCCACGATCTTCCCTACCCTTTCGCCTCGGACCTCTGGGTGGCGAGCAGTTTCCAGGCCCAGTATCGGGAATCGCTCTCCGCCCCCTACGGGCAGAAAACCGTCGGCGAATACATTCATCGCCCGGAGTTCGAATTCTACCAGATCTCGGAAGATCCGTATGAGGCCAGGAACTTGGCCGACGACCCGGCACACGCGGAAGAACTGGAGCGATACAAAGAAACGTTGCGTCAGTTTCAGAAGGAGATGGGCGACCCCTGGATCCTGAAATGGGAATACGAATAAGACACGACCTCCATTCTCTCCAGAACAAAGCCCTGCATATGAAAGCAATTTCCCTATTCTTCTTTTTTCTGTCTCTTGCCTCCCTCAGTGAAGGAGCTTCGGTCACCCAGATCTGGATCGGCACGGGAGGAGGCGACGCCAAGGGAATCTATCGGGTCGAGATGAACCCTGAGACCGGTGCGCTTTCGCCGCCCGTCTTGGCGGCGGAGATCGACGGCCCGGGATTTCTCTGCCTCTCCCGCGACGGTTCCCGGCTGTGGACGCTGTCGCGCACTGCCGATAGGCAGGGATCAGTAACGGCGTTCTCGGTCTCCGAGGGTAAGGATTTGGAAAAAATCAACGAGCAAGTCATCGGCGATGGAGGGGCGGCTCACATCGCGGTCTCCCGTGACGAATCGCTGCTTTTTACCGCCCAATACGGCGCCGGCTCCGTGGCCGTTTTCCCCCTGGAGGCGAACGGCAGCGTCGGTCCGCGTTCCGACCTGGTTCGACACGAGGGCTCCGGCCCGGACCCCACGCGCCAGAAGGCGCCCCACCCCCACTGGGTAGGCATGGGACCGGAAAATCGGTTTCTCTACGTGCCCGATCTGGGTATCGACCAGGTGGTGATCTACCGGGTCGATTTCGAGGAGGGCAAACTCGAGCGCCACGGCACCGCGGCCACGATCCCGGGCGGAGGTCCGCGCCACCTGGCCTTCTCCCCAGACGGCGGTTACGCCTATCTGGTCAACGAACTGCTCATGTCGACGAGCGTCTACCGCGCCGACGCGGAGGGCGGCACCCTGGAGCGGATCCAGGTGGCGGCAAATCTTCCCGACAATGCGCTCGAAATTCCCAACAAGGCGTCCGAGATCCGGGTACATCCCACGGGCAGATTTGTCTATACGGCAAACCGCGGTCACGACACCATCACCGCTTTTGCCGTGGGGACCGACGGCACCCTCTCCACGATCGAACAGGAACCGATCCGGGGCAGTTGGCCCAGGAATTTCAACATCGATCCATCGGGCCGTTTTCTCGTGGCGGCCGGGCGTTACTCGAACACGCTCTCGGTTTTCCGGATCGACCCCGACACCGGTGGGCTGATCTTCACCGGGAAGATGACCAACGTCCCCGCACCGATCTGTGTGGTCTTCGGCAAGGAAGGCTGATCAGCGCTCCCAGGCTCCCCATCCCACCCGGTTCCTCAATCGGTAGGCTGGTCTGGTGCGCCCCCCAACCTGCCGAGCCGCAATCCCGGTACCAGAGAGGCAACGAAAACGCCAAGGTAGATGGTCCCCGCAGCCGCTTCCAGGATGGCGAGCGATTTGGCCAACGGTGCTAAAGGGACGACGTCCCCATAACCCAGAGTCGTCAGAGTGACGAAACTGAAATAGATAAACGCTCCATCGGCCACCGCGACATCACTCCCTTCCGGCCCGAGAAACCCTCCCGGGATCAAATGCTCATGGATCGCGTATAGGCTGGACCAGAGCAGACCGAGTATGAGGTATCCGCTGATCCCGGCGATGACTCGTTCGGTCTCCCCGGCATCTCTGCGGAACAGGGCAAACCGAATCACCGCATAGAACAGCAGACTCTGGAGAAACTGGTTCAGCACATCGCGGCTCAGAACCAGAACGGTAACACCGGGATGAGCCAGGCAGGCGATGCCCGCTGCCGCCGTCGGCACCGCGGCGGCTATGTAGGCTCCGATCCACCGCCGATTGGATGTGAGAAGGTAGCCGCCGACGCAGAACAGGGTGAGATGAAAAATGCGCACCGCTGCCGCTCCGCCAAACATGGGGAACAAAAGGATGAGGGAAATCAGTCCGGCGAGGAGCACCAGCGATCGACTTTTTCGAGCGGGTCGGTTGATGGGAGCCCTTCAAGTAGGAAACGAAAGAGCCCTCAGAGTCAAATCATCGGTGGCAGAGCGGCGAGCGGTCCGTTTGTTGGCGGGATTTCCGTCACTCCGCTGCAAACGCCTTGCGTTGCAGCCCGATTTGATTAAAACTGCAACGAATTTGCATTAACTCCCATGAAAAAGTCACCGTTTGCGAAACCGCTCTTCTCCTCTCTCGCCCTCGCCTTGGCATCTTTTCTTCTCTCCAGCGGAGTGCTGGCGGAAACCTACGTCGCCACGCTCAGCGGCGTGGAGTGCGAGGGCTGCAAAACGACGATCGCCAGATCGCTCACCCAGATTCCGGCTGTTCAAACGATCCGAATCGAAAAGATCGGTGATGAGAAACACCGCATGACGGTGATCACCGACGGATCCGCGCCCGTCTCCCAGGAGCAAGCGGCGGCGGCGATCGCAGAAGCCGAACACTACGACATCGAGTCCTGGTCCGAAGCCGCGGAAGCTCCGGCGGCTCCTACCCATGCCGAACACAGCACCGACAGCAAAGACACCTCCGATTCCTGGCTCGGCAACGGTTGGGACAAAATCGTGGGAACGTGGGAAGAAGAAGATGGCGTCACCCTGTCGTTTGGCTGGAAATTTCCCGGACACGTTCTCGAATCGTTCATCAAGTTGGGCGAATCCGAGAAATACTCCATCATGTGGCAGCACCCTACGACAGGAGAGATCTCCATCCTGTCCACGGACAACAAGGGCGGCCAGAGCATGGGCACCTGCTCCTTCGGGGCCGACAAAGCCGTCGTCGAAGACAGCTACGTATCGAGCAACGGGAATACCGGTGACAAGGTCACGGTATACACCCTCGAAGGGGACACCCTGACCTTTCAGATCAACGACAGAGAGCCCCGGGTCCTGAAGCGTCAATAGCGTGAGGCCTCTTCGACGGGTGGCGTGCGTCCGGCGAAAAGTGGGTCACTCCTCTCCGTCTCTGCCGAAGCATCGTTCAAACTCGATTCCGTCGCGCCATGCTCCGCCGCGAAACCAGAAAGCCTCCCCCATCCCGACTTTCCTCAGGCCTCCTTTCTCCAGAGCCCGGATGCAGGCGCGGTTGTCGGCAAAACACCCGGCCGTGACCTTGACGAGGTTGGACTCCTTTTCCAGATGGTCCAGCACCTCCGAGATCGACTCGGAACCGAACCCCTGGTTGCGGAACTCCTCGAAAATCGCGATACCCAGTTGGACGCTTCTGGCCAGGTATCCCGGTTCCAGGGCCAGGTTGACGCTGCCGATGACGCTCCCGCTCGACTTGAGGCAGATGGCCAGTTCCAGAGCAAGCGACTCAGACGAGTGCTCGGGCAACACGAGGGGAAATGTCTCACGCAACAGGGGCTCGGGAACACTGTCGAACAGTTGATTTCTCTCGTAGGAAACCTCCTTTCGCAGCCCGATCCACGCTCCCTCGTCCTCCCTCCGAAAGGGCCTGATGACGAGACGATCGGACTCGATCCGATCTATCGTCGGCATCCTGAGCTGGCCCCCCGCACGGTGCACGGCAAGGTTCTGCATGAGGAACTGGTGTATCGCCACGCGATTGGCAGGATCGAATGGAGCGATATCGAACTCAAGTCGGCGCCCACTCCTCAATCCAACGTTGATCCTGGTCTGATCGCCGCGCAGCTCATCGATGTCCGACCATTTGATCGGGGTCCGCGCCTTGCCCATCGTGGCAAAAAAATCATAGGGCCGGATGGCAAATTGATAGCCGATTCCAAAATAGTTCCACAGAGAGAACATGCCGGCCAGAAATAGGGCGATTCCCACCCCATGGCTGACCCAGCCCAGTGTCACCAGCAGGGCGGAACCTGCACCGATCCCCGCCAATACCGCTACGATGCGGCTGACCCGTCTTTTCACGGTCTCCGTTGCCACGAGAAGGCACTGATTCTCTCCGATCATATTCCGATCCTTACCGAACCGGTGGCGGTTTCCCAGCTATAAAAGGTTCGCTCATGGCTTCCGTCACCCGTTCCTCCCGGTAGAGACAGGCAAAGAAAGGTTTCCTTTTACCGGGGCGTTTTGCCATCATCGCGGAACGATGAGATTCTCGTTGCTTGCCACCATTTTCCCCGTTCTCTTCCTCTTCCTTCCGGGCCGATCCCAGGATGCCCCGGAAGCTTCCGAGATCGACCCGATTCCGGTGCGACTTCCTCAGAGAGAGGAAGAAACGCCCTCCCCGACCCCTTGGGCACTCGAGCCATGGACGGCGTGGGTCAAGAGTGCTCACCCTGAATGGGAGGCGCCTCCGCGTTTCGACAATGGGGAGCGGCGCCTGCTTCTGTGGCCCTCGGAACTGGAGATCACCGCTGACGCAGAGAGTGGGCGATTCGCTGGCGCGGTGCGCGTGTTCGCCCCCGCCTGGTTATCCCTTCCGGGGAATAGCGAGGTCTGGCCGCAGGAAGTTGCGGTCGACGGCAACTTCGTCCCCGTGGTGGAACGCGCCGGGCGTCCCGCCATCCGGCTGGATGCCGGGCAATACCGAATCGAGGGAAGGTTGCCCTGGGAAACCATGCCCCAGCGCCTCGACCTCCCGCCCGAGATCGGAATCGTTCGTCTGACACGGGAAGGTAAGAGGGTGGAGCTGCCCAACTGGGATGCCAACGGGTTTCTCTGGCTGAAGCGCAATCGGGCCGAGGAAGAAGCGGAGCGGGAATTTCTCGACGCCAAGGTCTACCGTCTCCTCGAGGACGGGATCCCCATGTGGCTGCAGACCGAGATCGAGTTGAGCGTGGCGGGGAAAAGCCGGGAGGAAGATCTCGGGTTTGCCCTTCCCGAAGGATGGGAAATCGCTTCGGTAGAGTCGAAGTTGCCCTGCGCCCTGGAGAACTCGGGAAGATTGCGGGTTCAGGTGCGGGCCGGCAAGTGGGTCATTGCGATCCGGGCCTTCCGCAACCGTCCTCTCGACGAATTCCGGTACAGCGACTCGACTCAGCCCATGGTCGGTGAGGAGATCCTCGGGTTCCAGGCAAAACCGGATTTCCGTGTCGTCGAGTTGGAGGACATCCAGCCGATCGACGTCTCCCAGACCACCTTTCCGGAAAAATGGCGCAACCTGCCGGTCTACCGGTGGGAGACCGCTCAGCCTTTCCAGCTGGAGGAAAAGATGAGGGGGATGGGCTTTCAGAAAACGGCGGGACTTCGGGTGAACCGGGAGTTTTGGCTCGACGACGATGGAGATCTCATGACGTTTCGCGACCGCATCAGCGGTGCATCCCAACAGTCCTGGCGGCTCGACATCTCTCCGGGCCAGGTATTGGGCGCGGCCCGGCTCC
>CAZLUZ010000015.1:0-16829 GCA_964562825.1 uncultured Akkermansia sp. | reverse complement strand
ATCATGGCTGCTATCGATCATGAGGGGTTCGAACGGGCGCGGCCCGGCTCCGGGGGGAGGGCCAACTGATCACCAAGAATCCCGAGACCGGGGCGAGCGGCATCGAGATCCGGGAGCGGAATATCGAGATCGAAGCCGTGGGCCGGATCGACGACGCCGCGGTGTTTCCCGCCAGTGGATGGCAGGCCGATGTCGACCAGTGCGAAGCCAAACTGCACCTCCCCCCGGGCTGGCGGGTGCTCGCGCTCTTCGGTGCGGAGTATGTTCGCGGCGACTGGCTGACCAACTGGTCGCTTCTCGACCTGTTTCTCCTGCTGGTTTTCACCATGGCGGTGGGGAAACTCTGGGGATGGCGGGCGGCTGCGATCGCCTTCCTCGGATTCGGGCTCACCTTTCACGAGCCGGGGGCTCCCCGGTTTCTCTGGTTCCTGTTGCTCGTGCCCGTCGCCATCCTCCGAGTCGGAGTCGAGGGGAAGGTACGCAGCGTGGTCGAGGTGGCGAAATACGCCGCCTTCGCCCTGTTACTCGTTTTTCTTGTGCCCTTTGTCGGGGGACAGATCCAGGGAGTGCTTTACCCCCAACTGGAGTCCGGGGTGGCCTCCCCGGAACGACCGGGTGTTCGGCGTCTCCTCGAAAGCACGGCGGGCTCGGAAGTCCTCGGGCGCCAGAATGAGTCCGCTACCAAGCAGTGGCGTGGGCCGATGCAGACCAGCAATCTGATGCAGGACGTGCAGGCCCGGATTCAGACCGGACCCGCCGTTCCCGCATGGACCTGGCGGGAGGTCGGCTTTGGCCGGAGGGGGCCGGTGACCGAATCGGAGAAGGTGAGGGTGTTGCTGATCTCGCCGACGTTTCAACGCCTCATCACGATGCTGAGGGTGGTCCTCCTCATCCTCCTGGTCGCGCTTCTGATGGGAGCGAAGCGTCTTCTTCCTCCTTTTCTTTGCGGAGGAAAAGTCGCCATACTCGGGGGAGCACTGTTCATCCCTGCTGGGATGGTTCCATCGGCCCAGGCGACCGATTTTCCGCCCCAGTACCTGCTCGATGAACTGGAAAAACGATTGTCCGAGCCCTCGGATGCCTTTCCCCGGGCCGCCGAGATTCCGCTGGCAAAGGTCGCCGTGCAGGGGGATGCACTGATTGTGGAAGCGGAGATTCACGCGGCGACGCGCACCGCTGTTCCCCTTCCCGGAAAGTTCCCCCTCTGGTCTCCCCTCTCGGTGACGGTGGACGGTACCGCGGCCGAAGCCGTGGTTCGGCAGGATGGCTATCTCTGGATCGCGCTGGAATCGGGGGTCCACCAGGTCCGAGTCGAGGGCCGGCTCTCCCCGGCGACGGAGTGGTCCTGGTCTTTCCTCCTCAAGCCGCGGATGGTAGCGGTCGATGCACCCGGGTGGACGGTGACCGGGGTCGGCTCCGGAGGCGTTCCCGAGGATCAGGTTTTCTTCGTCCGACAGAGTCCACAGACCGATGCCGAGGCGGCTTACGATCGCCGCGACTTCCAGCCCGCGGTCGCCGTGGAGCGGGAGTTCGAAATAGGCCTGGTCTGGCAGGTGCGTTCCTCCCTCCAACGGCTTACCTCCGGAGGAAAAGCGGTGGCCCTTTCCATTCCCCTCCTCCCCGGAGAGCGAGTGCTCGCTTCGGATTTCAACGTGGAGAATGGACGGATCGACGTTCGGCTCGGAGCCAATCAGCAGCGGGTATCCTGGGAGAGCGAACTGCCCCAGACCGACCAGTTGATCCTGGAGTCCACGGCCGAGGATTCCTGGGTTGAACGGTGGAAGCTTCTCGCATCTCCGGTCTGGAACGTCACCTTCGAGGGCCTTTCGCCTGTCTACGAATCGGGTGGCTCCGGTCTGCGCCCGGTGTGGAATCCCTGGCCTGGAGAAACGGTCAACCTCTCCTTTTCCCGGCCCGAAGCGATCCCCGGCGCCACCATGACGGTTCGCTCGGTCGAACACGACACCCGGGTGGGAACGCGGCAGAGGGCGTCCCGGCTGCAACTCGATCTGCAGGCCAGCCTGGGACAGGACTTCTCCCTCGAGCTGGCGCCGGTGGCAGAAGTGACCAGCCTGAAGATCGGGGATGAGGTCAATCCGGGGGGAGCGCGACAGCCGGTCCGTCGCGACGGGGATCGGATCGTTATCCCGGTCCGCCCCGGGGAGCAGACCATCGATCTGGAGTGGCAGACCCCGCGCCGGATATCCCTACGCGAAACGGTCGACCGGCTCGAGCTGCCCGTGGAAGCTTCCAACATCCGCACGACGATCTCTCTGCCCCAGGATCGCTGGGTGCTCTGGACTTACGGCCCGCTCCGAGGGCCGTCGGTGCGGCTCTGGGGCATCGTCCTGCTTTCCCTCGTCGGAGCCTTCGTCCTCGGTCGCCTGACTTCCTCCCCTCTCCGAGGAAGCGAATGGGGGCTGCTCGCCCTCGGCCTGACCCAGGTCCATCCCCTCGCCATCCTCCTGGTGATCGCATGGTTTTTTCTCATCGCCTGGCGGGGATCGGACCGCGGGGTGTCCCAGGGACCGATCCGCTTCAACCTGTTGCAACTGCTCATCATCTTCCTCGCCATCCCCGTGATCGTGATCGTCCTCGTGGCCCTGCACCGCGGATTGCTCGGCGTTCCCGAGATGATGGTCCAGGGCAACGCTTCGTCCTCGACGGAATTGAAGTGGTTCGAGCAGCGGACCGACGGCACCTTGCCCGCGGCCGGAGTTCTCAGTGTATCGATCTGGTTCTACCGCATCCTCATGCTGGCATGGGCCCTCTGGCTGGCCATTTCCGCGCTCCGGTGGGTGCGTTGGGGATGGGACCAGTTTTCCCGCCAGGGTCTGTGGAAAGGATTCCCTCGGAAAGTCCTGGAGAAATGATCGACCGAACTTTTCCAGATCGCGGCCAAAGCTTGATCGAGGGATCCCCTCCTCAGCGGGAATAGCTCACCATAAGGAGGTGGTTGAGCAGATCGTTGCCGGGTCGATTGATGTGTTGCAGTTGATATCCCACCTCGATCTTGCTCCCATCGCCGAACGATCGGCCGAATCCAAGGAAAGTCCGGGTCTGGTCGTAGCCACTCCGGGGCCCCCTCTCCGCCGAGTTCAGATGGAAAAACAACTCCTCGCTGACTTTCCCGTACCACGCTGAGCCCGCGATAGGCCGAGAGATACCCAGCAGTAGCCGCGGGCGCAACACCACCTCGTCAAGGCCCTCGATGACTCGTTCCTCGAGGCGAAGCCGGTATTGCAGATCGAAGCCGGACAGGCTGTCGGCGTAGCTCAACTGTTGCCAGATTCGCTGTTCCAGGCGATCCCGCGGCGATTCGATGAGGTGAGCGTCGTAGCCCAGGGTCATGATGAGGCCCGATTCCAGCTTCTTCGACAGGGATGGACGCAGCACATACCGGTTGACCTCGGAGATGCCATCCTCGAAGCGAGTCTGGAAAAAGAAACTCCCCGCCAAGGACTCGTGCCACTGTCTCTGAAACGCTGCTGTCGCCCAAAATCCGGCATCGTTCTCCTCGGCCGCGGCCCAGCTTCCCGCGATGGCGATGGCGACACAGCAGACCAGGATCATCCGGGGCAAGATCCTGGGTTTGGGGGATCGGGGGCAAATCGTCATGAGGTGAACGTGTGGCTACAGGCATCCCCGTCCCGGGCCACGGTGAACACTTCAACGAGGGAAGCTCCCTCGGACCGTGCCTTAGAAGCCATCCCGCCGTCGATCAAGGGCAAATTTGGATGGATTCGGATTCGGGAATGCCACGAAGCTGACGATGCCGGGGCGACGGCCTCGCAAGGTGACGGGAGCACCCTATGGTACGGGCGGGGGCGGATCCGAGAGCATTTGATGGACTCGCCAGTAGGCCGGTGTGGCCCTGCCCTGTGGGTCCCACAGCCCGAGCGTGGTCAGGTGCTTCGCCCGGTAATGCGGCTCCTCGGTCAGGCTCCAGAAATTGATGCCCACCCTGCCGTTGTCTCGGTGTCGCAGGACCGTGTCAAAGATCGAACCGATTACTTCGGCGTGGAGGTCGCGGTCGTTCCGCTCGTCGTCTCTGGCGTGAAGGTTCAGCTCCGTCACGTGAAATTCCAGGTCGTTGTCGTGAGCCCATCGAATCAGCCGGTCCAATTCCTTCTGATCCACTTTTCCCGTCTCCCAGTTCTCCGGCTCTCGGGACAACCGGATGTGGGCCTGCCAGCCCAGCCCGTCCACCCGAAATCCCTCGGATCGAAGATAGCGGATCATGTCTTTGATCCTCTCCCACATGGGCTGCTCCATGCCGGCGTGTTGATTCACGATGAGTTTGAGGTCGCCCCCGTGCTCCGTTGCCTCCTCGAAGGCATAAATGATGTAGAGAGGAATGCGCCCGCCCAGGGCGGGGAATTCCTCGGGATCGACCGTCCGATACCCGATTTTCTCCCAGGGCAATTCCCATTGGTCCACTCCCTCCTCCGGCCCCTTCCAGGAACCGTCGGAGTTCACCGTCTCGTTGATCACGTCCAGCCAGCGCACCTGCGGATGCCCACGGTAGCGAAGGCAGATGGCACGCAGGTATTCCCTCAGGATCGGCTCGAGCTCCTCCGCGGTGCGGTCATCCTCCTTGGCCCAGGGCGAACACTGCGGGCCGATCGGCGCGTGCAGGCGGACGAGTTGGCCGTGCCGCTCGGCAAACTCAACCCACCCATCCGGAGCTTCCCAACTCCAACTCTCCGGAGTGGGTCGCACGTAGGATTGCTTGAACTCGTTCTCCGGAGTGATGTATCCGAATTCACGGCTCAGAATCTGCCCCTTTTGTCCGTCGATCTGGCGATAGCCCGCCGTCCCGCCGACGACCACGTTTCCTTCGGGAAAATTCTCGTCCACGAGCACCCGCAACGGGGTCGCCTGTTCCGCAGCGTCGTTGGTGACCCAGAAGATGCACGCGAAGGCCGACAGGAGGAGCCCAAGCCAGCCGCAGAGCCCCCGAGGGACGCCGGAGAGAGGAAAAACCATGGCGGACGACCGGGGAGAAGCGTGCCTATTCGCCGTAGGATTGCTCCACCCGATCGGCGACGTCGCGGTAGTCGTAGTCGACCGCATAAATCTCTTTGAGACAGGCGAGGTACTCCACCCGATTGTCCATCTTCTCGTGGAGAAGAGCCAGGGTGTAGAGAGCGTCCTTCTTCGTGTCATCCATGGAGGGCAACTCGGAGATGGCATCCTGGAGCTGGTTCACGGCGAGGTCGGTCATGCTCATCTTGTCGTAGCATTTTCCCAGCATGGTCATCACCCGGATGCGGAGGTTGGGGCTGGTCTTCGCCTGCTGGAGATGCTTGATCGCGTCGCGATAGCGCTCGGCCTGAAAGAGGCGTTCTCCCAACTCGAAGCGCAGCTCCGGATCGGTCGGGTTCCGTCTCACCCTGTCCTCCGATTCCTGGATCAGCGTGTCGAGCTGCGCCTTGCGGAACTCGGAGAGCTGCGCCTTGTATTGTTCGATGTCGGGATGCTCGGGGTTCTCCGCGATGAATTTCTCCAGCTCCCGCTGCTGGGAGCGCCCCACAAATTCCCGCATCTCGGCAAGTTTTCGCTCGAGGGCCGGGTCTTTTCCACTGAGGTGAAGCGCCCATTCGTAAAAACTGCACGCTGTCTCGAAGTCCTCGAGTTGCTCGTAGGTGTGGGCCAGCTTTTTCACCACCTCGATGTTGTTGTTGTCTGCGTTGTATTCCTCGGTGAGGACCGCCGCCTGCTCCCTGAGCATGTCGGGCGTCATGGCGGCTCGCCCCTTCTTCTCCAGGGCACCCGCCGCGTCCTTGTCCTTCAAGAGATCGCGCCAGTCCCCCTCGGAGTCCCATTTCTGCGAGGCGATCGAGCCCCGCGCGGTGGCATCCTTGTATTTCTTCGAGGCGGCGAGGTCGGTGTGATTCTTCTGCACGATCTGCTGGTAGATCTGCGCGGCCTTGTCGAAGGCCTCTTTCTCCATGTAGAAGTCACCGAGCTTGTGAAAGAACTTGGTGTTGTCCGGATGTCCCTGGATGACGGTCTCGAGGGCGAATCCGGCCGTCATGGGCAGCCCGGCGGCGACCGCCGCCTCATAGAGGAGTTCGTTTCCCTGTGGATTGTAGGGATCGGAGGCGAGGACCTCCTTTTCGAGCTCATTCATCACTCCGATCGGGTCCTTCTTCACCTGGCTCTGCATCTTGAGCACCTTGAGCGCTTCCGCTCCCATCTTGAGTCCCTTTTTCCCTTCGTTGTCCTTGATGGCGGCGGTCCGGAGCATCTTGCGGCCCTTGAGAAACCCGGGTTCCTTGGTCAAGACGGCCTGCAACAGACTCACGGCGTAGCCCCAATTGCGCAGTTCGAAGGCGCTCTCGGCCCGGTTGTAGTGTTTGAGAAGCTTCTCGGGCAGTTCCTCTTCGGAAATCTCGTCGCGATACTGGGGAGTCTCTGTCTCAGACATGGGGTCAGATTATCAGGATTGACGGGTTTTGGGAAGAAGCATTGCCGAACTTCCCTAGGGCTGCACCCGGAAAAAGGACAAATTTCGAGGAAGCTCCCGCGGGAAAACGAAATGCGCCCCAAGGGGAAAAAAGAACGGGAAATCCCGGAGATTTTTCGTTTCGGGATCTTCCGACCGTCTTTTAGTATAACTCCAGCCATGAGACTCTTTCCCATCCTCGCCGCGTTCTGCGTGATTCCGATCTTTGCCCTCGCCTCCGGCACCAAGGTCAAGGGGTATGCGGTGACCTTCCATCTCGAGGGAGGGGAAGAGGAATCCGAAAAGTTCGTCACCCCGGTGAAGCTGGGCTCCGAGCACCGGCAGTATTACTTCCGCAAGATGCCGGAGTTCAACGACAACGACATCGCCTGGTTCTATCCTTTCATCGCCCAGGATGGAGCGTCATTCGGTGCCGCTTTCCGGCTCAAGGACTCCAGTGCGGAAGAACTGAACGGCGTCACCATCGCCAACCAGGGAAAGCTCTTCGGAACTCGCGTGCTCGACGCCCCCCTGCAGGCGGTCATCATCGACCGCCCCATCAATGACGGAACCGTCGTGATCTGGGAGGGCCTCTCCAAGGACCACCTGAAATTGATCAACGAGAAGATTCCTCACGTGGACCAGTTACGCGGACAGACCGAGATTCCCCAGTTCGAGCTACCCCACGAATCCGGGGAGGAGAGCCCGCGGCGCGGACCGCTGAAATTCTTCGGCAGATCGAAGAAAGACGGAGAGTAGCCTGCCGCGCCCGTTCGTCTTCCTTCCGTCCACCCCCGATTTTCTCATGCCTTTCCGTTCTGCCCTCGTGCTCGCCGGCACACTGTTTTTCTGCTCTTGCTCCGAAGCCACGCCTCTCAGGCTCGTGCTGCCCACGGACAACCGCGCCATCTTTACCGATCCCGAGGCATTTTACATGTACACCGACCGCTTCTTCGAGGGGGTGCGTTCGAAGCCCTGGCAGGGGGGCACCTACGGCTACGTGCGCGACCAGAAACGCACCGGCATCGGCGTCGTTTTCACCCGGCTTCACGAGGGAATCGACATTCGGCCGCTGCGGCGTGACGGCAACGGGGTGCCGCTCGATGAAATCTACGCGATCTCCGACGGCACGGTCGTCCACGTGAATTCCTCGGCCTCGGCGAGCAGTTACGGCAAGTACGTGGTGGTCCGTCACGACTGGCCTTCGGGAGCCTACTATTCCCTCTACTCCCACAACGCGGAAAACTTCTGCAAACCGGGAGAAAAAGTTCGGGCCGGGGAAGCCATCGCCCGCCTCGGCTACACGGGCCGAGGCATCAATCGGGAGCGCGCCCACGTCCACGTGGAACTGAATTTCCTTCTCAGCGAACGATTCCAGGAGTGGTTCGATCTGCATTTCACCTCGAAGAACCACCACGGCATCCACAACGGGATCAATCTGACCGGCATGGACCTCGGTCGACTCTATCTCGAACACCGCCGGAACCCCTCGATCTCCATCCCGGAATTTATCGCCGCCGAAGAACCCTATTTCCGGGTCCGAGCCCCGGCACGAGGAATCCCCGGCCTGCTCCAGCGCCACCCCTGGCTGGGGCGAAACCTCTCCGGCGCGGATTCGGCCGGCAGTTGGGAATACACTTTCGCCCAGACGGGGGTGCCCCTGGCCATCACTCCGGTTCCGGATGTCGTCGACGCCCCCACGGTGACCTGGGTCAAAACGGTGAACACTAACCACTCCTACCTGACGATGGGGCGGCTGGAGGGTTCCGGCAGCCGGGCCTCGCTCAGCGCCTCAGGCGCTCGTTACATCCAGTTGATCAGCGGGGATTTCTGATCGAATCGGGAGCATGCGAACGCCGCCCATCCTCTCTCCCGCACTCCTTCTCGCGGCCGCCGTCTTCGCCCTGCCTGCCTCGTCCGGCGAGTGGCCTTCCTTTCGCGGCCCGCGATTCGACGGTTCCTCAACGGCCACGCGCTTGCCGGAGCGATTCGCCCCCAAAGAGAATCTCGCCTGGCGCGTCCGCCTGCCCGGACGGGGAGACTCCACTCCGGCCGTGTGGGGTCGCGCTATCTTCCTCACGGCGACGGATCCGGCGACGGACACGGTTCTCGCCACCAAAATCGATCTCCTCACCGGTGCGGTCGAATGGGCTCGTCCTTTCACCGAGGGAACCCGTCACGACCGGCGGTCGGACTACACCGCACCCTCCCCGACCACCGACGGGGAACGGGTCGTTTTTGCCGCGGGCGACGGAAGCATCGCCGCCTTCGATTTTGCCGGAAATCCGCTCTGGCAACTCGACCTGGTCGCAGAACACGGCGATCTGGCGCTGCGCTGGACCCATGCCAGCAGCCCTGTGCTTTTCAACGATAGCGTCCTCATCCAGGTCCTGCGCCAGGAGGAGACCGTGCCGCCCGGACTCGTCGGTGGTCCCTCTTTTCTGCTCGCTCTCGATCCCGCGGACGGAGAGACAAGGTGGAAACACCTCCGAGAGTCCCAGGCCAGGGGTGAATCGCGCGAGGCCTACTCCACCCCGCTGCCCCTCAAATTTCGCGGCCGGACCCAGATCGTGTGCTCCGGAGCGGATTGTCTGACCGGCCACAATCCCTCCGACGGCAGCGAACTGTGGCGCTGGGGAACGTGGAATCGCGACCGGGTCGACCACTGGCGCACCATCTCGTCGCCGGTCTTTGGCACGGGACTCATCCTCGCCGGCGCGCCCAAGGGGAACCCGGTCTACGCCCTCCCCGCCGCGGCCAGCGGCACTCTGAATATCTCAGCAACACGGTGGATCTCCCAAAAACCGGAGGTGTCCTGCGATGTGACCAGCCCGCTCTACTACGACGGGCTCTTCTATCTGCTCAACGGTCGGAGGCGAATTCTCAGCTGTGTCGACCCCCGCACCGGAGGGGTCCACTGGAGCGAAACCATCCCCGCCCGGTCCCGGATGGAAGCCTCTCCCACGGCGGCCGACGGCCGCATCTATCTCGTCAGTCACCTCGGCGAAATCTTCGTCGTCGGAGCCGGCGATAGCTTCGAGATGCGGCATGCCGTCGTCCTGGGTCGGGACCCGGAAGGGAAGAACCGGGCGTCCATCGTGCCCGCCGGAGAGAGCCTCCTCGTCCGAGTGGGGAGGGAACTGCTCTGTTTCCGCTCGTCGCCCGAACCGGTGGAAAGTCCTCGAGACGCGACGGCGGTCACGCGTTGACTTTCTTGACCCCTTTTCCGTTCCCGTCCACGCTTCTCCCATGAAGACCTTTTTCCTCGCTGGCTCGGCACTTCTCGCGGCAATGGCCCCGCCCCTGCCCGCCGCGGAGCAGGGACAGAAAGCGGGTCCCGGAATCGCCGCTTTCGTTGCGCCAGAAGGAATCTCGGTGAACTCCTTCGCCGGCGGGGATCTCATCAGCTCCCCCGCGGCGATCTCTTTCCATCCCGGGGGTGGGCTATTCGTCGTCGCATCCCCCGGCACTGGCGCCGGTGAACGCATCGTGTTGCTCCGGGACACCGACGGAGATGGGCGCGCCGATTCCTCACAAGTCTGGGCCGATGGATTCGGGAACGCCGGATCCGATCTGCTCGCGATAGGGGACGGCTCGCTTTTCTACACGAATCCACCGCACCTCTGGAAACTGGTCGACGACGACGGTGACGGCTCTGCAGACCGTCGTCTCGTGGTCCAGGACGGATTCGGCGATTCCGCCGACCGCTCCGGTCGCGGCCTGGTGCGCGGTCCCGACGGGAAGATCTACTGGACCGTCGGCGGGACGGGCTACACGGTTACCACCGCCGAGGGCCGCCACTTCGACCGAGGCAGGGGAGGAGCGGTGTTCCGCTGCGATCCCGACGGGTCGAATGTCGAGGAATTCCATCGCGGCCTGATCGAGCCTGTCGGGCTCGCTTTCGACCGGCACGGAAATCTTTTTGTCTGCGACGGCGGGGTCCTGGGCACCGGGGGGTGGCTCGTCGCCGTCGTCGAAGGCGGTGATTCGGGCCGAGACCACGGCGCGGCAGAATCCGAAGGCGGGGTGCCGGCGATTGCGGAACTGCCCGGAAGCCCCGCCGGTCTGCTCTGCAACTACGGCGCAACCGCCATGCCCGACCGCTATGCGAACCATTTCTGGGCGCTTCACGCCGGGGCGGAGGGCGGCGTCCTCGAGGCCCTCGGGATCGAGCCGTGGGGAGCCGGTTTTCGGCTTTCCCATCGCGAAACCCTGCTCACGGGACCGCCGGCCAGCGATCTCGAATTCGGGTCGGACGGCAGGCTCTACGTCTGCACCGCTGCGGGAATACAGACGCTCTCGGCCGACGGGGGTTCGTCCCTGGATAAGGTGGCCGAAACCCGGGAAATGCTGGATGCCGGCTTCGACGAACAGCCGCCCGAGCGACTCGTCGCGATGCTGGCCCACGACGACATGCGGGTGCGCCTGGGAGCCCAGTTCGAATTGGTCGACCGCTCCCGCACCGACCTCCTGGCCGCAGCCGCGGAGCGCGCCGATCAGCGTCTCGCCAGGCTCCACGGGATCTGGGGACTCGGTCAACTGGCGGAGGACGATGCCTCGTTACACGCCACCCACATCGCGCTGCTCGCCGATCCCGACGAGGAAGTGCGGGCCCAGGCCGCTCGGGTCCTCGCCGATTCGCGGGTGAACACCTCGGGACGCGCCCTGGTGCGGACGCTGGAGGATCCCTCGCCGAGGGTGCGCTATCACGCCGTCATCGGAGTGGGGAAATGCCGTGTGCCCCAGGCGATCCCGCGCCTCCTCACCATCCTGGAGGAAAACGACGACCAAGATCCCTTTCTCCGCCACGCCTGCGTCCAGAGCCTCTGGTACCTCAACGAGAGGGAAAAAATCCTGAAGCTGGTCGACCACGAGTCCGCCGCGGTCCGGCTCGCCGTGGTCCTGACCCTGAGGAAGCTGGAGGACCCCAGGGTCAGCTATTTTCTCGGCGACCCCGCCGCGCGGGTTCGATCCGCCGCCATCCGGGCCATCGGCGAGGGCGGCCTCTTCACCGCCCGCGCCGACCTCGCCGCTCACATCGAAAACTACCTCGGACCGGCAGAGGGATTCTCTCCGCCCGAAACCCCCGAAGACCTGGAGATGCAACGGTGGCTCATCGAGGCCAATCTGCAGTCTGGCGACGCCGCCTCGGCCCGTCGCCTGATCGACTATGCCGCCACGGCCCATCTGCCTTCGTCCCTCAGAGAAGAGGCGCTGGATGCGCTTTACGCTTGGACGAATCCGCCTCCCTCCGGCCTGCGTCATCCCTCCCGAAACGAGGACCGCAGCAGCATCACGACGGTGGTCAAGGAAAACCTCGGAGCCGTCTTCTCCGCCTCGGGAGGGAGCGGCGGTATCGCCACGAAAGCGGCACGCCTGGGAGAACGACACGGCGTGGCCCTGCCCTCGAAGCTTCCGGGACAGTGATTCCGGGGCGAGCCACGGAAATCCCGGAACGGGTTGCGTATCATCTCAAACTCAGGTAATTCTAAAGGTAGACCGACGGTTTCCACTCCGTCGCTCTTTGGTCCTCAACGATTCGGACATATCTCTAAGATATCCGAACCGAATTTCGTTAGGGATCGAAGGGAGACGATGGGCGGACCACCCGTCGTCACCGACCGACCTCTCAACCTGCCATGACCCTGCCTAAACCCAGACTGCTTTCAACCCTCGCCGCGCTAGGACTGGCCCTGTTTCTTCCGGCGCAGACCGAAGCCCAACTTTTCGGGTGGAAAAAGAAAACGGATTCCTCCGGCGTGTCCGACACGCTTTTCCCCAGCGAATCCGCAGACGGCAGCATCTCGACCTCGACTCCCTCCACTCCCGAGAACGACCAGGCGATTTTCCGTAACGGCGAACCCGAAGAGGTCGGTGAGACCTCTTACGTGATTCGCGATGGGCGCAAAGTATTCACCGACGAGCGCCGGGGTCTGTTCCGCCGCAAGAGCAAGAAATCCGAGGACGAAGTGCCGGCGACCGCTCCTCCGGCGGAGTATCCCGAGACATCCGAGTCTCCTGCCACCGTGACCGAAACGCCGACGGATTCCGGAGCCACTCCGGAGCCGCGGGCCGGGGACGCCGACCGCAATTTCGGTTTTCGCCCGTTTTCGGCGCTGCGCCGAAAAAAGGAACCGGTTTCGCCCTTCGCCATTTCCGATAGCGCGGATTCCCTTGACGGAGCCCCCTCTGCGGAGGGGGATGGCCCCCCGGCCGCACCCCGGGCCGATGTCCCCCAGTTCGACGTCGAATCCGCGGAGGAATCCGACGAGAAGCGTTTCTCCTTCAATCCGCTGGCCCGCCTGCGCCGGGATGGCGAGCCCGAAGTCCCCCGGATGAACGAGGAGACCGAGATTCTCGTTCCCCAGGATGGTGGCTTGGCCCCCGTCGGCGAATCGACGGAAGGAGGCCTGGACTACAACATCATGAATCTCACCGAGGAATCCCCCTCGGGACCGGCCAGTCCGCCCCGCGAAGAGGATGGGTCGATCATCTACGAGTCCTGGGACGACGTCAAGGCCACCCGACAGAGCGCGGCCGATCTCATCGTTCAGAACATGAAGGCCCAGGAGGCGGAGCGGAAGCGGAGGATCGAGGAGGCACGTCGCCAATACGAAGAGCAGGTGCGCAAAGCGCAGGAGGAAGCCCGCATCCGTGCCATCATGCAGGGTGCGACACCCGGCCTCGGCGCTTCCCCCGGACTGGGTAGCAGTCTGCCCGGTTTCCCGGGCGAATCTCCCTGACCGACCGCTCTGAATTCCGGACGCTTCAAAACGTCCCCGATCAATCGGTGGCTGGGGCAGATTTCGGGCATTTTTTCTTTCCGGATTCCCCTCCCGTCGCCTAGGTTCTGCGTTTTCCACCCATGGCGGATCCAGCTGCGGCATATCGGAGGAATGCCCTCCTCCTCATTCTTCTGGCCTTCGGTTTCCGTGCGGTCTTCCCTCTCCTCTTTCCGGTCCATCTCGTGGGCGACGAGGCCTACTACTGGGATTGGGGACGACGTCCCGCCCTCGGCTACTACTCGAAGCCCCCCTTTATCGCCTGGGTGTATGGCCTGGTCGACTGGTTGGGCGGCGGCTCCCTCTATGCCATTCGCCTCGCCTCGGTTGTCTTCGGCACCCTCTCCCTCCTCGTCTCCTTCTGGCTGACCCGGAAACTCTTCGACGACCGGACCGCCTTCCTCGCCGTGCTCCTCGCCGTGGCGGTGCCGGGCAACTGCCTTCTCAGTTTCGTTCTCACCATCGACGCCCCCCTGGTTCTTGCCTGGTCGCTTTCGCTCATGTTCCTCTGGAAGTATGTCCGGGGCGAGCAACCCCGGCTTTCGCTCTTTCTTCTCTTTCTCAGTCTCGGCGTGGGCCACATGAGCAAACAGGTGATGCCTCTCTTTCCCGTGCTTGCCCTGGCTTTCCTCGCCTGGGGCCGCGATACGCGTCCCCTCCTATCCCGCCCCGGGCCCTGGCTCGCCCTGGCCGGCTCTTTCGTCTTTCACGCGCCCCTTCTCCTCTGGAATTCGCGAAACGACTGGATCACTTTCCTCCACTCCAAATCGCACTTCGGCTCCACGCAGGAATCCAGCCTGGGGGCCACCATCGTGGAACGTCTCACCGGATTTCTCGAATTCGTCGGAACCCAGCTCATGGCCCTCTCGCCCGTCACGGGGGTTCTCCTCTTCATGGTGACGGTCCTCCCCCTGTTCCGCCGCCGACAACTCTCGCTCGAATCCCGTTTCCTCATCACGTTCTGCGGCGTGCCCCTGGTCGCGATCCTCTTCCTCGCCCTGATCCAGAAGGTCCAGCCCAACTGGCCCGCCATTCTCTATATCGCGGGCATTCCCCTCGTCGCCGCCTGGTTCTCCGGCGCGATTTCCTGGTGCCCCGCGAGTGAAGAACGACGCTCCCGTCTGCTCCGCGGGGCGGTGATACCGGGGCTCCTCCTCGGCGCCTTCTTCTATTTCGGACCCGTCGCCTTCCGCCTCGCGGGACACGAGGGCCACCGCGCCGATCCGAACCGGCGTTTCATCGGCAGCGATCGATTTGCCGCCGCGGTGCAGGAAGTCCGGGCGACGATCCCGGGCTGGCAGGACCATTTCGTCGCGGTGGCCTATGCGCATCGCCACGACGTCAGCCTGCTGGCCTTCGAGTTGCCCGATCAACCCCGGGTCTACCACATCCTCAGGGATTCGATCGAGTCGCAGTACCAGATCTGGCCCGGTCCCTGGGATGACGGCCACCGCGGCGGGGATGGCGTCATCGTCGTTTCCGGTTCCATCGAGGAACCACCCCCCGCGATCGAGCAGGCCTTCGCCCGGGTCGAGAAAGCCGGAGAGGCCGTGGTTCGGCTGCCCCACAACGAGCGCACCTACACCGTGTTTCGCGGCGAGAACCTGATCGAGCCTTTTCCCCATCCGCGCCAAGCCGAAGCTCCCTGAGGCCGCGGGGGCGACGGAGCCAACTTTCGGTTGCTCCCCCCGTCGAACCCTGTTAAGTGGCCGTCCACACCCTGTCGGGCGGCCCGTCAACACCTCTCCGGGTCCACACCCGCCGCCCCGGGGGGCTTCCCGACATTCCATGAGCGAAACCCACGGATACCGATCGCCTTTCCCCCTGAGTTCCGGGCTCGGCATCACCGCCCGGAGCCTGGACCGCATCAGTGTGGTGGTGCCCTTTTACAACGAGGAAGAATGCGTGGAGTTCGTGCTGCGCGAGATCGTGGAATGCCAGCCCGGGGCCGAGATCATCGCGGTGGACGATGGCAGCACCGATGCGACCTGGGAGATCATGAGTCGGATCGAGGGTATCGTGCCCCTCCGCCTCACGGAAAACCGGGGACAGAGCGGAGCCCTCTTCGCCGGACTCACCTACGCCTCGGGGGACATCTGCGTGATGCTCGACGGCGACGGCCAAAACGACCCGCGCGACATCGACAAACTGGTCGCCCTGGTGCGCTCGGGAGAGTGCGATGTGGCCTGCGGGCGACGGGCCAAGCGCAAGGACACCTGGAGCCGCCGTGCCGCCTCGCGGATCGCGAACCGGGTGAGACGGACCTTCATCCGCGACGGAATCAGCGACACGGGATGCTCCCTGAAGGCGATGCAGAAGGACCACGTCGATCTCCTCGTGCCCTTCAACGGCCTGCACCGCTTTCTCCCCGCGATCTTCACCCATGCGGGTCTCCGCATCGCCGAAGTCGACGTGAACCATCGCGAGCGGAAGGCGGGCACCTCGAAATACACCAACCTCGACCGCGCGCTCCGCGGCGTCTACGATCTGATCGGGGTCTGCTGGCTGCTCCGGCGCAAGGTCATCCTGCCATCCATCGAGACCGCCGCCCGCCGGAGGAACGATGGCGACCAGATTCCCGGCTAACCGCCGAAGGACCGGAAGACCGTCTCCGCCAGGGCGATGGCGCAGAAGACGAAGAGAGGCACTCCGACGGCGACGATGGCCCGGTGCACCGCGTCGAACTGGTAGAGCCGGCCGGTGAGGAGCCACGCCGTCACCCCGCCGAAAAGAATCGACGAGGTCATGGCGAGAAGCAGGTTGTCGGGCACGTCCGGGCGAAACCCCGAGGGCAGCGACCAGGCCAGCGTCATGACGAACAGAGCCACGAAGGACAGCACCATGGATCTCCACAACTGGACTCCCGACACCAGATCGGAGTAGCGCTCGGCGAGAAAAACCAGCCCCTGGATGAGTCCCCAGAGAAGGAAGAGTGAGAGAAAGAAGCTGAATCCGACAAATTTGGCGGCGGCGACCGTGGTGAGGGCACCGACGGAGGCGGAGGCGAAGATCGCGGACAGGACGGGCGGAGTCATGAATATCCTCCCCAGTCCATAACGGAATCTCCGGGATACGCAAAGAATATGCTCGCGAAAGATCGGCACCCATCCTTGGGCGGTCCTGTCGGCGCCGAGGACTTGCCCTCCGGAGGATCCCATGGGTCAAAGCGTTTCCGTTTTCTCCGATGGGAAACCTGTGGTTCCGTACCGCATGCGTTGCCTCCCCCTTTCGATTCTGGCGCTCACCGCATCGATCGCGTTGGCGACGGAGGAGCGAAAGTTTCAGTTCCGCGTCCTGGAGAAGCCTCTCAGGATGAAGGTTCGGGCCACGGCATACACCCACACTGAAGCCGACCACCTCGTCTATGGCCGGCGCAGTGCCTTCGGCTCTTTCCTGCGGACGGGCGAGCACTATCACTCCGCAGCGGCCGACTGGTCCTTTCTCCCCCTGGGCACCGTTTTCCGGATCGAGGCATACGGCGACCGCAATTTCGTGGTGGCCGACTATGGATCTGCGCAGAATGGAAACAACACGGTGGATCTCTACTTCGACAGCGAGGCCGATGCCAACGAGTACGTGCTCTACGACCGCGCCAC
>CAZLUZ010000014.1:0-42544 GCA_964562825.1 uncultured Akkermansia sp. | reverse complement strand
ATCGTCCTGTCCCCTTATCCTTGTCCCAATCGTCCTGTCCCCTTATCCTTGTCCCAATCGTCCTGTCCCCTTATCCTTGTCCCCTTCGACTCGCGCGAGATAATCGTCCTGTCCCCTTTGGCTCCGTCCCCTTTGGCTCCCACTCTCGAAGGCTTCGGGTGCCGAAGGACCCGAATTGATCAAAGCCGTTTTCGGCCAGCAGACGCGCCGGCGCCAGTGACTAAAAGCCAAAACAAAAAGCCGGACAGGGTCGCCCCTGCCCGGCTTTACACGGTAAATTGAGATTCGCCGAGGCGGGTCAACCCTTCTTCCTCAAGAAGGTCGGCACATCCAGATCCTCACCGTCGACGATGGTCGGGTCACCCTCGGAAAACCTCCCCTTCGTCGCCGCGATGGGCTCGAGATGCAACACATCCTGCTGCCGCTCCAACTGCTGTTCCGTCGCAGCGGGCATCGGCTGCACCTTCTTCGTGGGCTGCGAAGCCATCGGGTCGGATTCCTTCGCCGGGCGGTTCAAGATGCGCTGAGTCGCCTCTCCAGGCACGATCCGGGACAGCGCAATGGTCTGGGCCTGATCCGTCTGGGCAACGACACGGTCGCCCTCCTCAGCCGCAGACACCGGTCGGACCGGAGCAGGTTGTTGCGGCGCCTGCTGAGGAGCTGCTGCGGGAACCGGCTGCTGGTGCGGCGCCGGAGCCGAAGCATACTCGTGGGGAAACCGCGGAGGAGAAGCGTGCTGATGAGGCACCTCGTGCTGCCAGTTTGCGTTCCGCATTGCCGACGCGATTGGATTCGTCATCGGTTCGTCCTCCTCCTGGCCGTACCCGCTGAAATGAGGCATGGCAACAATCGAGGAATTCTCCCCCGATGCGGCCGGAGGAACCGGTTCCACCCGATGCAAGGGAGGAGGCGTCGCAGGACCAGACTCGACTCCGGCGGCTGCCGGCTGCTCCATGGGCACGATATTCGGCTCGAGATGCGTGGGGGCCTCGGGAGCCGCCACCGGAGCCGGCGGGGCTGCATGCGAACCCTCTCCCTCGCCCTCTTCCACGTAGCCGGCGCTGGCAATGCTGTGCGCTTCACCGACCGCGGCGGCTGCAGCAGCAGACACGGCCGCAGCAAGCGGGGAAGTCGTCAACTCTTCCTCGGTCGGCTCTGCAACAACCTGATCTGTCTGCGCCTGCTCCTCGCGGGCACTCTTGCCCTCGAGAGAACTCACTACCGTGACCGCCAGGCTGCTGCCCAAACGGGAATCCGTGCCCGTGCCGAACAGCACTTGGGCGCTCGGCTTCAGGTGCCCGGTCATCTCCTTCATCACCGTCTGCACCTCCAACAGCGTCATGCTGTCGGAACCGCTGACCTGGATAAGAACATTTTTGGCGTCGTTGAGCAGGCGCCCCTGGTCCAGAAGAGGACACTTCAGGGTCTGTTCCACGGCGTCGAGCGCCCGATTGTCGCCCTTGGCTTGTCCGTATCCGAAGAGACAGCGCGAATTCTCGTTGTTGAGCGCGGTGAGCAAATCATCCATTCCGATGCGGATGATGCCGGGCTTGGAGACGATGTTCATCGTCGCCCGAATGCTCTGGCTGATGATCTTGTCTGCCGCGGCGAATGCCTGGGTGACCCCATCCTTGGGCACGATCAACTCGCCCATCCGATCGTTGTCGAAAGTGACCACGGCGTTCGCGAAGCTTTCGATCTTTCGCAGCGCCTCTTCGGCCTGCTGCATGCGCCGGGCCCCCTCGAAACGGAAGGGCATGGTGGCGAAAACCACGAGGAAGACGCCCTCCTCCCGGGCGATCCGGCAGACCTCAGGGGCGGCGCCGGAACCGGTTCCCCCGCCCAGACCGACACAGACAAATACCATGTCGTTGCCGCGAATCGCCTCACGAATCTCGTCGACCGCCTCGATGGCGGACTGCTTGCCCAGATCGGGATCCCCCCCGGCACCCATGCCCTTGAGGAGGGTCGCACCCAGCTGGATTTTCTGGCTGGAAACCGAACTGGAGAGCTTTCGGATATCTGTATTCAGGGTGAGGAGTTGAGCGTCGTCGCTCCCCTCCAAGGCCAAGCGATCCAGGACGTTCGCTCCCGATCCACCAACCCCTATCACTTTGAAGGAGATATCCTCTCCCTCTGCGGCATCGGTGTGTTGTGATTGGCTGTATTCAATCATGTGACTTGTGACTCGTAAGGTTGGCAGTTTGTTGAGGTGATACTGGTCCGAAAGTTCGCAAGACGCGGCACTCCCTTAACGGCTGGCGCCGATGATCTTTCCGAGCTTTTCCCTCAGTGTGTTCAACGGCCCCGTGCGGGGTCGCTGGCTGTTCAACAACTGTGCGTATCGGATCAAACCAACGGGTGTCGCGTATTGCGGATTTTCAAACAAAGTCGCCGGACCGGACATGACCGTCGAACCCGCCTTCTTCACGGGCACTCCGAACACATCTGTTGCCAGATCGTCGAGCCCCGTGAGGAGACTCGAACCACCGGTCAGGTAAACTCCGTGGCCAACCTTTCCCAGAACATTCTCAGATGCAAGAGATTTCTTTATCAAAGTTAATAATTCATGGAGCCTAGCATTAATGATCTGGCAAATGAGGAGTCTTTCTACGGTTTCCGAGCCCTCTCCGGCCACGGGGACCTGCTCTGCGGCTGAGATGCCCTCGAGCCAGGCGCTGCCGTAGGTGACCTTCAACTTTTCAGCACGGGCCAACGGCACCTTGAGGACGAGGGCAATGTCGTTGGTGATGTGTTCTCCTCCGACGCCGACCGATCCGCTGGCCACCACCGCTCCGTCGACAAAGCAGATGTAATCCGTGGTCCCACCACCGATATCGAGGAGCAGGACACCCTCGTTTTTCGCCTCCCGGTTCAGCACAATCTGTGCCGCAGCGACCGGCGAAAATACGATTTCCTCCACCTCCAGCCCCGCCTCGCGGACGCACTTGATGGAATTCTGAATCCGAGTTTTCACCCCGTGCACGATGTGACAATCGGCCTCGAGCCGGGACCCCGGCATGCCCACCGGGTTGACCACCTTCTCTTTTCCGTCGACGTAGTAGTGCTGCAGGATGGAGTGAACAAAGCCGTTTTCCCTCGGGATCTCGACGTTGCGCGTCTTCCGCCGCACCTCCTCCAGGTCATCGTGAGTGATCTCCCCGTCGCTCACCCGGATCGCCCCTCGATTGTTGATTCCCTGGATGTGCGCCCCCGAGACGGCGAGGATGACGTTGCTGAGATCCGCGTCGCTCCTTTCCTCCGCCCGGACCAGGGCTTCGTTCAGGCTTTCGCGCACGCTTTCGCTGTCGACGACCTCTCCTTTCCTCACCCCGGCCTTGGACGGATGCTGCCCCACCCCAAGAATTCGCAGTGCCCCGTCTCCCCGGACTTCGCCTACGACGAGACAAACCTTGGAGGTGCCGATCTCGAGACCTGCATAGATTTTCGAGTGTGCCATATTTTGTGGGACGGTCGACCGGAATCCCTCATGCAGAGTGGGCTCCAACGCACTAACCACCGCTGAAAATCGACCGCAAGTGTTTTTCTCGGATTCCCTTAGCGTCTGAAACGGGCGGCCCTGAGGACCCTTCAGAAAAATTTCTCCAAGCCCCGGGATTGATCTCCCCGTGGAAGGTGACCGGAATGTTTTTGCGGGCCCCCAGGTTGACGGTAGCCAAAGAAAAATGTAGCGCCCTCGCTCTGGTGACGATTCTATCGAGGTCGCGAAGTCCCTCCTCGACCCGGTTGAGATCGAGGATCACTTCCAAATCCCCCCGGTAGCGACAGACCAGTCCCCACTCGCTCATCGCACCCACCTCCACGAGTTCGAGCGCACGGCCCGAGAAGAGAATCCCGTTCGCCTCGATCACCTGGAGGGCGGTCTTCAGCTGTCGATCGTGCACCACCGATCCCGCCTCCGGGCGAGGGCTTCCCCGCAGCTCGATCGACGGGAGCACGGCGAATTCCGCGAGGACTCCGGGGGGCGAAAAGACCACTCCCTCCCGGTCGATGAGCAGACCATCGGCGCGTAGCGGCCGGATATCTCGATCGGGAGCGCTCAGCCAGGCCACAGGGACCCGCTCCCGCACCGTGATGGCGAGCGTGTCGGGCAAGCGGCGCGTGATATCGCACCGCTTCACCCGGGGTTGCGCCTCGAGCCGATCGCGGATCGCTCCCAGGTCGAGCCGGGTGAGGTTCGTCCCCACGCCGACCCCGGAGGCATCGGCGATCTCCTCCCGAGTGAGAAAACCATCGGTCTCGATGATCAGGTGGAGCAGTCGGAAGTCCTGGTTCTGATAGAAAATCCTGTGGTACAACTCGAACCCGGCCAGCGGCAGCCCGGCGACCAGCGCCGCGATCAGCGCGTAGCGCAAAAGCGATGTCCCCAACCTGTGCCGCCGGCGACGACGCTTCGACGAGCGGGAATTTCCACTGCCGGGGTCGTCCTTGCCCGGGTCCCAGATGTCCCGGCGGGGCAGATTTCGCTGCTGAACCCGGCGGCGGCGCTTCCTTCCCTGGCAGAAGTCACCGCCCTCTCCAAATCCGCCGGGATTTTCTAACATTCACTAGCTTTCAGTGAAAGCTGAATGATTTTCAAGCAAAGATTCGGGTAATCCATTCCCCTTGCCGCCGCCGCTTTGGGGAGGAGGCTCGATTCCGTCATACCGGGCAGCGTATTGACCTCCAGCACATAGGGTTCGCCCCGCTCCGAACTCCACAGCACGTCGACCCGGGAATAGACCTCGACACCGAGAGAGCGGTGTGCTCTGAGCGCCTCGTCCTGGACGCGAGCCGTCACCTCAGGGGCGAGTTCCGCCGGGCAGATGTAATCGGTGCCGCCGCTGCCGGAAAGCCAGGGGTACTTGTTGTTCATGTCGTAGAACCCGGACCGCGGTTTGATGTGCACGACGGGCAGCGCTTCATCGCCCACCACGCCCACGGTGAGTTCGTCCCCGACGATCAACTCCTCCACGAGCAGGTTTCGGCTGTAACGGGAAGCATCCGCTACCGCCCTCAACCATTCTTCCTGCGAGTGCACCAGGTGGACCCCCACACTGGAGCCCTCTCGCGGAGGTTTCACCACGCAGGGCAGACCTACCGGGGAATCCCCGGCGTCATCGGCCGAAATCACCGTCCCCGCGGGGGTGACCACCCCGTGAGCCCGGAATCGTTCTTTGCTGTCGACCTTATCAAAAGCGAGTCGGGAACTGGCTTCGCGCGCACCGGTGAAGGGCACCCCGCGCCGGGCCAGTTCCGCCTGGATCCCACCGTCCTCTCCGAAGGTGCCGTGCACCACATTGAAACAGATGTCGATGCCGGCGGGCAGAGCAAACCCCGGACCCGGGACATCCACGAGGTGCACCTCCCGCACCACGCCCTGGAGCGCCCCGGCGACGCCACGCCCTGAGGCCAACGATACCTCCCTCTCCGATCCCGGTCCACCGGCAAGCACCGCGACACTCCATGAAGCACTGTCCATCATCTCATTCATGTTCTTCCTCGCCCGATCGATCGGTCACAGGATTTCATCCTTCAGATTTTCGCCTATGTCCCGGGCCATCCGGACCAGGTCCTCGTTGCTGACCCCGTTCTCCCAGTCGCCGCACCACTGATTCCACAGGACCACGGGCCACCTTGCCACCGCTCCGCTTCCCGGAGTCGGGGCGTGGCGGCGACACTCGCCATTGCCCGCGTGCACCCGGTCGATCCCCTTCAGAAAATCGTAGTAGGCACAGGATCGACAACTCCGCTCCTCCATGCTCAGAGGCGGCAGGCCGCGCTCCTCCACCAGTCTGGGGGAAACCTCCCCGACCGCCGGAGCGGCCTGCGCCGATTTGAATGGATTTTCCTCACTCATCGCGATCAGACCGGGTCCTCCTGGCCAATGACCTGGACCTCCGTCTCCAGTTCGATTGCCCGCTCCTCGCGGGCCTTCCGCCGTATCTCAGCGATGAGGTCCAGCACCTGGCGAGCCGTGGCGTCCCCCGCATTGACGATGAAATTGCCGTGAATCTCACTGATTTGGGCTCCCCCGACGAGCCGTCCCTTGAGCCCCATCTCGTCGATGAGCTGTCCCGCCCCGATCGGTCCCGGATTTTTGAAGACGCACCCAGCACTGGCCGCCACCGGTTGGGAGCGCTTCCTTTTTTCTTTCGACGCCTCCATCTTCTCCGCAATCTCCTCGTCCGTCGCCGGCGTGCCCTCGAAAATAGCGGACACCGCCACGTTGTGGACCAGTTCGGGCACGTTTCGGTAGAAATGCCGGATCTCACCAACGGGTTTGTCGAATATCCGGCCCTCGGCGTCGATCATGCGGACGCTGACCACCTGGTCAAAAGATTCCACCCCCAAGGCCCCCGCGTTCATGCGCAGGCTCCCGCCCACGTTGCCGGGGATGCCCTCCATCCACTCGAAGCCGCCGATTCCGGCTGACTGGGCAGCGGAGGCCAGCGCCTTCAACTTCACCCCCGCCCCCCCCTGTATCGGATTCCCCTCGATATGGTGGGCGGATATTTCGGCTTTGACCGGATTCACCACGACTCCGGGGATGCCGCCGTCCCGGACCAGGAGATTCGACCCCCGCCCGATGACCCGCAGTGGCAGACCGGCCTCGCAGCAGTGCCTCACGATGCGGGCCAACCCCGCCACGGTTACCGGTTCAATCCAGAACTGGGCCGGACCCCCCACCTTCAGGGTGGTGTGTCTCCGCATCGGTTCGTAGAGGCGAACCTCTCCCTCCTCCTCGTCGAGCACCGTCTCCAGCAGATCGCGCGTCTCCAGATCGGCGGCGAGTCGGGTGCCGACCTCATGAATGTTGCCCGCTCCCAGAGTGATGACCCAGTCTCCATACCGCAGGCGGCGCCCGATCTCGAGATGCAGGGTGCCGCGGTCCGGGTGATACCTGGCGAAGTCGACCTCACCCCGCTCTCCCACCGCATCGACGACGGTCTGCCCCGAGATCCCCTCGATCGGATCCTCGCTCGCGGGGTAGATGTCCGTAACCCAGAGTTCGTCGACCCCGTCGAAGCAGGTACCGAACTCGTCCCGAAGCAGGCGGGTCCGGGAATAGCGGTGCGGCTGGAAGATACAGATGAGCCGGCCCACGTGCTGCGAGCGCGCCGTCTGCAGGGTGGCCTCGATCTCGGTCGGATGGTGGCCGTAGTCGTCGACGATGGTGACCGCCTCCGACTGGTGTTTCAGTTCGAAGCGGCGCCTGGCTCCACGAAATCCCGAGAGGGCTTCGTCGATGCGGTCGAGGGCCACGCCCAACTCGGTGGCAAGCGCGACCGCGGCCACCGCGTTGAGCACATTGTGACGACCCGGAATTCCCAGGCGAAAGCGGGCCAGCTCCTCGCCTCGTCGCAAAACGGTAAATTCCGTTCCCGCCCCCTTGGGCGAAAGGTCGATCGCGGCGTAGTCCCACTCCGCCCGCCAACCATAGCTGATTCCATGGGCTCGGCGCTCCCCAATTTCCCGGGCGTGCCGGTCCTCGGCGCAGTAGAAAACGCTGCCCGTGGTCTGATCGCAGAATCGCTCGAATACCTCGAGGATCTGGGGGATTCCTCCGGTGTAGTAGTCCAGATGCTCCGCCTCGACGTTGAGCAGGATGGAGTGACGGGGATGAAAGTTTACCAGCGTGCCGTCACTTTCGTCTCCCTCGGCGATAAACCACTCCCCCCGCGCATCCCAGCGGGCGTTCGTTCCCAGGATCGGGATCTCGGCTCCGACGTAATGGGAGGGATTTTTCCCTCCCACCCGGAGAACATGAGCGGCCAGGGAGGATGTCGTGGTCTTGCCATGCGTGCCCGCCACCACGATCCCGCTCGATCCCCTCATCACCGCGGCGAGCGCCTCAGCCCGGCGCAGCAGCGGCACCCCCCTGTCAACCGCCGTGTCGAAAGCCGGATTGCCTGTCCGCACCGCACTGCTGTAGACCACCACATCGGCTCCTGCCACCGCCGCCGCCGTATGCGGGCTGGAGAAGATCAGCCCTTTGCCCTGGAGCCGATCCGTCTCGCTGGAAGTCACCTTGTCCGACCCGGAGACGGTATGACCGAGGTCGAGAAACAACGAGGCCAGCCCGCTCATCCCCGAACCCGCCACTCCGATGAGGTGCACCCGCAGCGGCGCCGCCCTCGGGGAAAATCTCTCCGCCCAATCTTCTATCCTTTCGCTCATTCCAGTCTCAACTCTCCCCGCCGAGCGACGCCGCCACGACATCGCAGACCCGATCCGAGGCGTCCGGAATGGCCAGTTCGGCCATCTTCCGGCGCATCTCGGCGAGACGATCCGGCCGTCTCATCAACTCGATGAGACGCCCGGCGAAGGTCTCCTCGGCGAGTTCGTCCTGTTTCCATAACTCCGCGGCGCCCGGTCGGGAAAAAATTTCCGCATTGGCGGTCTGGTGATCGTCCGCCGCAAAGGGATACGGAACGAGAACGCACGGTATTTCATAATAGGCCAACTCGGTCAAGGAAGATGCTCCGGACCGGCAGACTGCCAGGTCGGCCGCTCCGTAGGCGAACTGCATCTCACGGAGAAAACCCACCGCCCGTCCCGAGCCCGGAGTGCGATCGAATCGCTCCTGCATCTTCGCGTGATCGGCGGGTCCGGTCACGTGCAGCACCTGGAATCCGGCCGCCTCGATTTCCGGCAGGCTCTCCCCCACCAGCTCATTTAACCGGGAGGCGCCCTGGCTTCCGCCCATGACCATGATGGTGCCCCGGTTCGGGTCCAGCCCGAAAAAGGCGATCGATTCCTCCCGGGAGGGCCTCGACGCCAGGGCCGGACGCAGCGGGGTGCCCACCACCTCGGTGCTGCGCCCTCCGAAGCGGGCGGCACAGGTCTCGAAACCGAGCAGAACCGATTCGGCAAATCGAGCGTTGACCAGGTTGGCGCGGCCCGGGATGGCGTTTGACTCGTGGATAAAGGTCGGCTTGCCCGCCATCTTCCCCGCGGCCAAGGGAGCCGCCGAGGTGAATCCACCCATTCCGAGGACGGCGTCCGCCCGGAACTCCCGGAGCAGCTTGCGGCAGCGCGACAGGCTGCGCAAGAAACCTGCGGCAAAGGGAATCATCCGGGGCGAGAGCAGGGATGGCATCGCGATCGAAGCCATGCGCTCGAAGCGGAGGTGATCGAACCCCTCGGTCGCCAGGGTATCGATCTGCTTTTCCGAGATCAGCAGGAGGACGTCGCCGTCCCGCCTCCGCCAGGCCTCGGCCACGGCGATGCCGGGAAAAAGGTGCCCGCCGGTTCCTCCGCAGGCAATCACCAGATTCTTGCCAGAAACGCGCTTCATCACTTGAACGAAAAGATTCCCCGGGCGTCGCCCGGTGGCCAGTCAATTACCATCAACCTCGGGAATGTCACGCTCTTCTTCGGCGAACTTTGCCGGTCCGAGCGCGGCAACCTGTCTAGGCTTTTCCCAAAGCAGATGGTTGGCCATTCTTCTCCGCAGTTCCGAGGCGGCGCGGGTCACCGCCTCGACCAGACCCGATCCCCTCGCCAGGTAGGCCGCGATGGCGGCGGAGAGGGTGCACCCCGTGCCGTGGAGGTCCGGGACATCGAGCCGGGGAGCCCTCAGTTCCCGCAACAAGCGACCATCATAGAGATAGTCCACCACCTCACCCCCCGTCTCCTCGAGGTGCCCCCCCTTGAGGAGGACGGCGCAGCCCAGCGTCTCGCCCAGGCGGGTCGCGGCGTCGCGGGCCGCCTGCGGACCATCGATGATGATCCCGAGCAGAGCTTCCGCCTCGGCCCGGTTGGGTGTGACCAGGGTGGCACGCGGCAGCAAGCGGTCGCGCATCTCCTCCAGCAGTCCCCCCTCGTGGAGTCGGGGTCCGGCCGAAGCCCGCAACACGGGATCCACCACGAGTGGAATCCGCGGGTGTTCCTCGAAAAAAGCCGCTGCGACCCGGACCAGTTCGACCGTGCCCAGCATGCCCGTTTTCGCCGCGGCCAGGACAAACGTCAGCGCCAGCTCGCCGAGTTGCGCGCGGAGTAACTCCGGCGAGACCGTCTCGAAAGAAATCACCCGTCCCGGAGACTGAGCAACCACGGCCGTGACCGCCGCCACGGGATAGACACCCAGGGATTCCATGGCTCGAAAATCCGCCTGGATTCCGGCCCCTCCGGAAGAATCCGAGCCGGCCACGGTCAATCCGACCGGATACTGTCGGGTCGCTGTAATCCCCCAGCTTGCCAAACCCTTCCTCATTGTGCAAGGGTCAACGCTGAACGCGATGAACGAGTACCCCAAGACCCGATTCGCCCGCAGTCTGAGCAGCGAAGCCGGGATCGTGAACCTGATGGACGATCTGGGGGAAGCCCTCGCCGTGGCGCCCGAGAAATTCACCATGATGGGTGGAGGCAATCCGGCCCACATCCCCGAAATCCAGGCTGTGTGGCGGGACAGGATGCGTCAACTCCTCGACGAACAGGCAGCCACCTTCGATCGGATGCTCTCCGACTACGACCAGCCCGCGGGAAACCCTGCCTTCCGCTCGGCCGTGGCCGGCTTCCTCAACGCGGAGTTCGGGTGGAAGCTGACCTCGGCAAACGTGGCGGTGACGAATGGGGGGCAGTCCGCTTTCTTCTTTCTCCTCAACAGGTTCGCGGGCACCCTCGCCGATGGCTCGATGCGGCGCATCCTGGTTCCTCTCGTCCCGGAGTACATCGGCTACGAGGACCTCAGCGTCGATGGCACCCCCCTGTTCGATTCGCGACCCGCCCGGATCGAGATCACCGGGGAGAGGGAGTTCAAATACCGGATCGATTTCGAAAAGCTCGCCCTGAACGACACCCATGGCGCCATCCTGGTCTCTCGTCCGACCAACCCCAGCAGCAATGTGATCACCGACGAGGAACTCGCCCGGCTCTCCAGCCTGGCGCGCGAACGGAATATCGCGCTGATCGTCGACAACGCCTACGGCCAGCCTTTTCCCGGGGTGGTTTTCGAGGAGGCGACCCCTCTCTGGGACGACCATGTCATCCTGACGATGAGTCTGAGCAAACTGGGGCTGCCGGGGACCCGCACCGGTATCGTGATCGCAGCCGAACCCATCATCGACGACATCCGGGCGATGACGGCCATCGTGGGGCTGGCGAACAACAACATCGGCCAGGCTCTGGTGCGCCCCCTGCTGGAAAGCGGCGAGATGAGGCGACTCACCTCCGAAATCATCCGTCCGTTCTACCAGGCGAGAGCCAACCAGGCCCGAGAGATGATCCACGAGTCCCTCCCGGATACGGTGCCTTGGAAGATTCACCGCAGCGAGGGTGCCTTCTTTGTCTGGTTCTGGTTCGAGAAGCTGCCCATCTCTTCCATCGAACTCTATCGCCTGCTCAAATCCCGTGGATTGATCATCGTGCCGGGCGACTACTTTTTCTTTGGCATCCCGGAGGACGACCTTCCCTGGGACCACTCCCGGGAGTGCATCCGGGTCAACTTCTCTCAATCCCCGGACGCGCTGCTCCGTGGATTCCGCATCCTCGGAGAAGCCCTCCGCGAACTCTACTCCGTGTGATCAACCGGAGACGGCCACCGCCGTGGGGGTGCCGTCTTCGCCGACAACGTAGGACATGCGCAGACCCCAGTGGTCCGCGATCCGCTTGAGCAGTTCGCGACGGGATATGTTCGGCGAATCGTAGTTGAAAGGAGGCGCCGCGCTCGGAAGATTCGACGTCTGGTAATGGATGTCGTTCAGCGGAACCTGATCAAAAATCAGCTCCGGGGTCATCGCGCGGTACTTCACCTCGAAACGCTCATCCATCCAATTGGAAAGAGGTTCGTAGCTCGTCACCAGGAATCCCGCGACGTTCGGCGGAGCCTGCCCCCCACTCATCGACGGATCAATGGTGGCGCTGCCCGTCTGGTCGGTCGTTTTGCACCCCGTAAGCGCGAAAACAAACCCAGCGAGAATGAAGAGCCCTGAAGTTGTGCGAAGCTTCATCAAGAGCATTGTACCAGAAAATGTTCGCTTGTCTCGGAAAAATCCGAGCAAGCCCGGATTTATTCTCATTTGTGGAAGGTAAATTCGAGAAGACGTTCAAGGGATCCGTAAATTCCTGCCCCGTTCGCTTCGCCTGCCGGCTCCGAAGATTCGACTGGTAGGGAGGAAGAATCGCGAGTCCATTGCGGAGCAACCATGAATACCGCGATCTATCCAGGCAGCTTCGATCCGATCCACAACGGTCATCTCGACGTGATCGAACGCGCCTCCACCCTCTGCCGGAGGGTGATCGTGGCGGTCGCCCGGAACGAGCAGAAACACCCCCTCTTCACCACGGAAGAAAGGGTCGACCTGATCCGCGAAGTAACCCGATCGATTCCCCGGGTCGAGGTCACCGCCTTCGATGGTCTGCTCGTCGATTTTTTCCAATCATCGGGAGCCGATGCCGTGTTGCGCGGGCTCCGCGCCGTGTCGGACTTCGAGTATGAATTCCAGATGGCCCTGATGAACCGGAACCTTTCCTCGCGGCTCGAAACCATCTTTCTCGTGCCCAGCCAGGAGACGATCTACCTGAGCAGCCGGATCATCCGCGAGGTCGCCCGCCTCGGGGGCGATGTCGACAGCTTCGTCCCCCCGCTAGTGGCCACCGCACTGAGGACCAAGATGGCCTGATCAGCGACGGCGGCGCATTTCCCCACGCCGGGTGCTTGGCCCTGCCTCGGCTTTGTGTTAAGACCCTGCCTGCAACCGAAGCCGATCCTTGAAGCGCCTCAAAAAAACGCTCGTCCTTCTCTTCTGCTACGGCCACGCGGGCATGCTGCTCCTCTCCATTCTTCCCCAGGATGGCAGACCGATCCGGCGTCCCCGCTGGATCGATACCCCCGTCGAGTCCCTGCGCAGCCTCACCGGCACGGGGCAGAAGTGGATCATGTTCGACACCGTGTTCACCATGCATTCGTTGGACGTCTACGTCAGCACCGACGACGGCCGGGAGCTCGGAGCGGCCCTCCCCGGGCTGGAGAGAGAACTGCTGCGCGAACGCCCCCGGCTCATCATCGCCTTCGCCCGGATCAATCAGCCGGCCCATCGGATGATTCACGCCGACTGGATCGCGGCGATCGCCCGATCTCTGGCCGGCACCGGTGCCCGGACCTTTACCGTGCACTACGAGCGCGAGCACGTCCGCCACCTCTTCCACGCGCAGAGGGACGGCATCCTCTACAAAACGATCTCCGAATCCCGGGGACCCTTTCCCGTGCCCGCGGAGCGATGAAGGTTTTCTCCGGTGATTTCTGGTTCCGGCCGGTGCCGGCATGGCGCTACGATCTTGTCAGAATCGGATTCTCCGTGGCCGCCCTGCTCACCCTCGTCGAACTCTGGCCCTACCGTCTCATCCTCCTGAGCGACGAGGGCATGAACAGCCTCGACGCCGTGCTCGCCTCTTCGGAGCATCTTTCCTTCTCCATCTTCGTCTTCCTCACCTCGCCCACCGCGGTCACTCTCTCCTTTCTCCTCGCCTTCGCCGCCGGGCTCTGTCTCCTGCTCGGCATCGCCCCGCGTTGCGCCGTCGCCATTCTCTACCTCTGGTTCCTCTCGTTCCTGGCACGCACCCAGATCGCCGCAGTGGGTTACGACTACATCTTGAGCAATTTTGCCCTCCTGCTCCTCGTCAGCCCGCTGGGTCAGCGATCACTCCCCCGCGGACGGCGCGCCCCGCAGATGGCACCCCGCTACGGTTTGCTCCTGATGCGCCTGCAGGTCTACGTCATCTACTGGCAGACCGTGCTGAATCGCCTCGACGATGAATTCTGGACCAACGGCGACTTCCTCTACTACTTCCTCCAGTCGACCTATTCCCGATTTACGGGAGAATGGCTCATCGATGCCGCACCCACTCTCCGCTTCTTCACCTGGCTGATTCAGGCGGCGGAGATCGCGTTGCCGCTCCTGCTTTCCTTCCGCCGCACCATGTGGATCGGATTCGCCCTCGGCGCCCTCCTCCACCTTTCCATCTTCCTCGGGGGGCAGCATCTCCTCTTTTTCTCCCTGACCATGATCATGACCTACCTCAGCTTCGTCCGCGAAGCTCCCCCCTTTTTCTCGGGCGCGTTTGGTCGGCTCAGAGGACCTCGCGCATCAGATCCCGCTGCCAGTTGAGCAGCAGCCCCTCTTTCTCCTCCGCCGGAACCATGGGCGAAGCGAGTTTCTCCAGGCTCTGCCGAGTGGCAATCAGGGTGGCATCGATGCCCAGTTCCTCCGCCACCCTGTCCCGATATCCGCGAATCTTCTGGAACCGATCCTCGTCGATCTCCAACCTGGGCAGATCATTTTTGCGGTATTTCTTTACGGGATATTTCGACGTGGGCAGCTCCCTGGTCTCGGACACCACCCGGAGCAGGCGCCGGGCAAAGGCGGGGCGCAGATGTTTCGGCGGCTCGACCCGGTCTCCGCTCTGCAGCGCCCGGGCCATGGTGAGCAAATCCGCGTTCGACACCAGTTTGAAATGGGGGCGATCCAGGATGCGGCATTCCTCGTCGCGCCAGTGCCACAGCGCCCGGAGAAATGCCAGCCCCCTGGGGTCCAGCTTGCCCCAGCCGTTGACCCTCCAGACCTCGTCCTCGCTCCTTTCCTCCCGATTCTCCGCAAGCTCCCGCGACGAGCGGCACATCTCCTCGAACCACTGCATCCGACCCTTCTCCTCCAGCCGGCGCAGGTATCTCTCCCCCAGCTCGATAAGGTAGCGGACGTCGTTGAAAGCGTAGGCCAGCATCTTGTCGCTGAGGGGCCGACGCCCCCAGTTCGCTTTCTGGCTCTGCTTCGACACGACGAGACCGAATTCCTCCTCCAGTAGGTTCGCCAAACCATACTTCTGCACTCCGAGCAGCCGGGCCGCATTCTGGGTGTCCCAGACCACCTCCGGAATCCAGCCGAAGGTCTTGCGAAACATCATCATGTCGTAATCGGCCCCGTGCATCCAGATCGCCCCCATGGAACCGAGGAATTCCAGCATCGGCGACAACTCCGCGACTTCCACGGCCAGGGGATCGATGATGGCCAGACTGCCGGGCACGGCAAACTGGATCAGGCACATCTTCGTCTCGTAGGAGTGAAGACTGTCCGCCTCGGTATCGACGGCACAAATGTTGTGCCCTTCGCGCCCCAGCCGCGAGAAATAGGCCGCTATGCTCTCCGCATTGTCGAGATACTGTTCTTCTGTCTCCGCCATGGCAACAGCTCGTGGAACCGCACCGGTCCCCCAATTCATCAATCGAGTCCACGCAGGATCAACTCCGCATTGGAACGGGTCGCATGGATGTGACGCAGCAGCACCTCCATCGCCTCCGGCGCAGGGCGCTGAGCCAACTGTCGCCGCAGTCCCATCACCCGGGGCAGCTCATCCTCGTGGTAAAGCAGTTCGTCTTTTCTCGTTCCCGACTTGAGCACGTGAATCGCGGGAAAGATTCGGGATTCCGCCATCTCGCGATCCAGGGTGATCTCCATGTTACCCGTTCCCTTGAACTCCTCGAAAATAACGTCGTCCATGCGGCTGTCCGTCTCGATGAGGCAGGTGGCCACAATGGTGAGGCTGCCCCCCTCCTCGACGTTCCGTGCGGCGCTGAAAAAGCGGCGCGAGCGCTCCAGCGCCTTGGGTGAAATACCGCCCGACCCGATGGGACCACCTCCTCTGCCCTTGCCCTTTTTGCCACCTCCGGACTGACTGGCCGAATTGTGCCCGCGGGCGAGCCGGGTGAGGCTGTCGAGGAGCACCACGACATCCCGGCCCAGTTCGACGAGGCGCTTGGCCCGGTTCAGCACCATGTCTGCCACCTCGATGTGGCGGGTGGCGGGTTCGTCAAAGGTCGAACTGTAGACCTGGGCGGCGACCGTCTCCCGGAAATCGGTAACTTCCTCCGGCCGCTCGTCGAGGAGCAGCACGATCAATTCGATCTCGGGGTGGTTCTTGGCCACGGAAACGGCGATATTCTTGAGCAGGATCGTCTTTCCACCGCGAGGAGGAGCCACGATCAGTCCCCTCTGCCCCTTGCCCAGGGGCGCGACGAGATCGAGCACCCGAGATGAGGGACGATCGATCTCGGGGTGTTCCAGAATGATCCGGTCCGACGGATAAAGCGCGGTCAGGCTGTCGAATCCGTCGGGAGCTTTCCAATCCTCGATGGGGCTGCCCTCCACTTCCACAATCGACTCCACGGAAAGGTATTTCTCCCGGTCTCGCGGAGGCCGAATCTGGCATTTCACCAATTGGCCCGGGCGCAGGTCGTTCTTTTTGATCAGGTTGGCCTGCACGTAGACGTCGTCGGCGTTAGATTGAAAGCTGAATGCGGGCCACCGCAGAAACCCGAAGTTGTCTCCTGTGAAATGGAGAAAGCCGCTCGCTTCGATGCGCGATCCATGCCGGCCGTAGACCTGCAGAATTTCAAACACGAGCTGATGCTTCGATCGAATCCCGGCGACACGCAGCCCCACCTTCTGGGCCGCTTCGTGGAGATCGTTCAGCGTCATCTGCTGGACCGCGTTCATGTTCACGAATTCGGGAACCTCAACCTTGGGTTTTTCCTCTTCCGCGGGTTTTGACTTTTCTTCAACCTCTTCCGTCATCGTCCGTTGTTCGATAAAAATTCGATGAATCGTTCGATCTGCCGATCGAACGCCTCCAGGGTCCCGTCGTTCCAGAACCCGAAGTGTGCCCGGTCCAATTTCTCCTGGATCGGGAGTTGCGATGCGATGATGCGTCCCGCCAGCTCCCCGGACAGCCCGCGCCCCCGGATGAGGCGGTTCTTCTGGGTCCGGCGAGAACACCCCACCGCGAGATCGGAGTCCCGCTCCACGGCGAAGCCTACCTCATAGAGCAGCGGAACCTCGATCAGGAGAAACCATCTGCCTTTCTCCTTCTCGGAGAAGGAACGGACCTTCTCCAGAACGAAGGGGTGAAGGATTTCCTCGACCGTTTTTCGTGTCCGGTCATCCGCAAAAATCCGATCCCGGAACGCTTCGCGGTCCAGAGCGCCCTCGTCGTCGAGAACATCCCCACCGATCGCATCGGCCAAACGTCCCGCCATTTCCCGCTCTGTCAAGAGATTGCGCACCGCCTCGTCGCAACTGAAGGCCGCCGCTTTGTCCTCTCCGAGGCCTTTCCGCAGCGAATGGGAGAGGTGGGTCTTCCCGCAGGCGACCCCACCGGTGATGGCAAGTACCATGAGGAAAAGAAAAAAGCGCGACCTCGAGGCCGCGCTTGTCGATGCACTCCAATTTATTTGATGTATTCGACGGGGGGACCCGCGGGAAAGACCGTGCTGGGGGGCGACGGAGTCACGCTGGGCCGGGGTTCGATGTAGTTGGGCGGATCGTCGTCCAAGCCACCGTGGATGGATTGACCCGCAGGGTCCTGAATCTCCGCGCGGACGAAGATGGTCAGGTTCCGTTTGAGGTGGAGTTCCACGTTGTTGCGGAAGAGCCGTCCCACGGCAGGCAAGTCGCCGAGGAGGGGGACCTTGTCCTGAATGTCCTGGATATCTTCGCGGATCAACCCGCCCAGAGCCACCGTCTGCCGGTCCCACAGGGTCACCTGCGTGGTGACCTTCCGGGTATTGAAGACAGGCATGAGGATGTCGTTCGGTGTCACCGTGACTCCCGTCAGACTGTCGACAATGGGGCTGCCGTAGTTGATGAATCCGTCGAACTCGACCACCTCGGGCGCGAGATTCAAGTCGATGGTGAAATTGTCCGCACCCAGCACGGGGTCCACTTCGAGAGTCACCCCGGTATTCCGCACCTCAAACGCGGTGGGAGTGGCCGGTGTGACCGGGAAACTACCAATGGCGCCACCGAGAGTGCCGCCCCCGATCGAGTTCGGAATTTCCGGCGGATCGTATTCGGTGGGGTAGATGAACTCGCGGATGACCTCGATCTTGGCGCGGTTACCGCTCCGGGCCATGACAGACGGAGCAGAAAGCAGGTCGACGCCCTTGTGTTGGTTGAGCGCCCGAATCACCACCTGGAATTGGGGATCGGTATAGACGCCGGCAATTCCGAAGACGGCCGGTGCGGCCTGGTTCACCGCCACAGCCTGCTGGTTGGCTGCCGCGGCGATCAACGCGTCGATGCTGTTGGTGTCGATTCCCTGGGTGCCCGATCGGATGCCTGCCGTCACCGGGTTGGTTCCCACGGGAGTGCCGCCGGGGTTGATGAAGGTGTAATCCGCCCCGTTCAGTGCTCCCTGGATACCTCCGGTGGTACCTCCGCCGGCGAACACCCGAGGGGTTGCCCCGATGTTGAAGGCGCCGAGCAGCCAATCGAAGCCGAGTTCCTTGCCGACCTCTTCGGACACCTCCATGAATTTGGAGGTGATGTAGATCTGCTTTTCCACAGTGGTCCGAATCGACTCGATGTAGGCCTCCACCAGTTCCATCTGCTCCGGGGTGTTCTTCACGATCAGCGTGGACGTACCCGGATTGTAGATGGCGGTGGCTCCTTCGCCGAAGGTGATCCCAGCCTGTTCCAGAACCTGCGTGGCCGTGGGTCGGACCGTGGCACCGCCTGCTGCTGCGGGCTCGGGCGGGGCAAAGGGATCGATCGGGGCAGCACCGCCGCCGCCGCCGCCGCCGCCGCCGGACTGGAGGAAGGTGGGTGGCACGGTGTATTGGTTGGTGAAGAGCTGAGCGTCGGGCACGGAAAGCGGGACCACCAGCACAGCGTAGGATTCCACCTTGTACTTGAGACCCGCGAGATTCGTCGTGTAGCGGAGCGCTTCGCCCAGTGGCACATTCGTCAACTTCAGGGTCACGGGAAAATTTTGCACGCCGCCACCGCCTCCAGTGATGGGAGCGGCACCGCCACCTCCCTCGAAGCCGAATCCATCGCCACCTCCAACCGGGGGTTGCACCGACGGAGCACCGCCACCCTGGTCGACGCTGAGGATGATGTTGACCCCTTTCTGATTCGGGTCCGACTCCGCAAAGTCGAGTTCCACACTTTTCTGCTGGAGGAAATTAAGCGCATCCTGGAGGGGGGTTTCGGCAAACTCGATACTGGGAATCCGAATGGTCTTCAACTTCTCCTCGATCCGGAGAATCTGGTCGGTTGCGCTGCCACCGCCGATATCGATGTCTGGTGTGGTGATGCTTGCCGGCACGGGCATCTCCCAACCCTGCTCGATCTGGCGAAGGAACGTGGCCCGGGTCTGATCCCGCGCGACCTCGTAGTAATTCAGCCGCTCTCGCTCGACTTCCTCGAGACTGCGACGCGACGCCTTGTTGTATCGGTCGATGTTCAGCGCCTTGTGGTACTCCCGCTCGGCGCGGTCGAGGTCACCGTAGAGGTAATACCCGTACCCGGTCTGCAGAGCCTGCTTCACCTTGCGCACACGCTCCAGGTGGGCCGGCGTCAGCGCAGGAGAATAGTACTCGGGGTCGTTGAGCTGCTCGAGAAGTCGCTTAGCCTCGATGTTGTCGGGATCGATCGTGGGGCGCAGAACCTCCTCGATCAGACCGACGGCGTCATTGTACCGAGCGTTGTCGGCATACTGACGCGCCAGCCGAGTGGCTGCCCGAGAGAATTGCTTGACGTAGGCACGCCGACGCTGCTCCGTCATGGGCGCATCAGGGAGCAGATCCAGTGCGGCCCGGTACTGGTCGAGGGCTCCCTCGAAATCGCCGTCGGCCATGAGCTGCGAGCCCCGGAGCGCCGCGTCGTCGGCCTGCTTTACCTGCTCCTGCATGCGGATCACGTAGTTCCTCGCGATGTCGGGAATGCCCGCCGAAGGACCTCCGGATGCCCCGGGATTGCCGATCCCATCGGCCAAGGCGACGACCGAGGTCCCCGCCCAGAGGGCTACCCCGAGGACGAACGATCCTGCCTTTTTAAAAACTCGGGAATCTGTCATAAAAATGTGTGTGCTGGTGAGCTTTTGGACGGCGGCGGAACGACGAAACGAAATCAAAACCAGAAGATGCTTCTACTGTCAACCCTTACTTTTTCTTTATCACCACGGTCTGTTTCTCCCCCGAAGCCGGTTCGTACTCGACCGTGGCCTCGTTTTCTTTCACCTCGAGCAACCGGTATTTCGCGTTGGGATCGCGGGCCAGGGGGAAGGTGTCCCCTTCCTTGACAAAAAAGGTCCGGCCCGGTTCGAGCTGGAACTCCAACTCCGCGAAATAGGTCGGAATATCCTCAATGATATCCCGCACCAACTCGTGCTTGGTTCCCGTGGGCAGAAAGGTGGCGTTGAGAATCGAAGCATCCACCCGGATACCCACCCGGTTCACTGCGTTCTTTTCCTCGAAAGAATCGAGCCTCAACTGATCGTCGGGGGAAATATCTCCGATTTTGAGGTAAAAGGTCTCTTGCCTCGGCCAACGCCCGGAGCGGAGCCGCTGGATCTGAAACCGCTCCTGATCGGGTCGGGCCGCGAACTTGACGCGGTAAATCTGGGAGCGCCGCTGCACGAGCACGAGTTTCTCCGCGTAGGGGGGATGGGAGTCCGCGCTCTTCGGATCCGTCTTGCCGTTCCACTCCTCCATATTGGTATAACCATCGCCGTCCGGATCCTGCTCCAAGACGGTCTTGTTGAGAAAATCCAGATTGTTCGAGAGTAGCCACGCGTTCGATGCCGGGGGCCGGATCTTGCGCGCGTTGGCATCCAGCATGTTGATGAGGTCCCCGTCGATCTCCACGATGGGGATCGAGACGAAAAGAGGCAGGGGAACCCCGCCCGTGGCTCGGGTCGGCAGGGTCCAATCATTGGTCCGTTCCACGAACCCGGTCGCGATCTGCGTCTGTGCCGTCTTCGTATCGGGCAACTCGTCACCGGGTTTGGCGCTGGGCACGGGGAACTGATCCTTGAAAGCCAAGGCTTTGGTCACGAACCATCCCGATAGTCCGATAATGACGACTCCGACGGCGATCAACAGCAGTTTGTCCCAGGCTTGAGCATTCATGAAAGAGTGGGGGGGTGAGAAATGGAGGGGGTATCAGGGGACATTGGCTTAGCGGTCGCGGCCCGTCCTCCGCCGGCGCGAGTCGCTCTCGGGTGCCTCCTCCACCTCGGACGGATCGAGAAAGCGAATGATGTCCACCAACATGAAAACGTTCAGGTCCTCCTGCCCGAAAATCACGCGTGCGTCTCTCCCCGAGGGAACGAACCCATCCGCGCGGGCCTTCTCCTCGAGATCCGGGGGAGACCCGCCCTCGGGAGTCCAACCCCAGCTCTCCAGCCGCTCGATGTCGGCCACCACCTTGGTATCCGGATCCTCAAACCGAGGGAAGGCCGAGACAAACTCTCCGGTCTCCTTGAGCGGTCCTTCCATCTCATCGTTGGTCAGTTTGAGCACCCGAATGACGTAGAAAAACTCGCGGTCGTTGGAAAGGCCGTTGAGGAACTCGCGAAACGCCGCGTGCGAGGCGCGGAATCCGATGCGGACCGGATACTTGTGCACCACCCCGCTCTCCTGGGCCTCCGGACCTCCCACCTCTCCGGGAATGAGATCGCGCGAGAAGGAATTCATCGAGCTCGCCCCCGCCGCGATCAGTCGACGCAGCAGGTGATCGATGGCATTGAGTTCGTAGTCGAGGATGGGCACCAACTGCGGGGCTGGAACCGAATCGGCGTAGACATCGAAACCGAGCTGGAAATCCTCTCCCGCTTCCAGCTCAAAATTCTGCGCCCTCGCATGGCTGCGGAATTCGGTCACCTTGTTTTTCACCAGATCGACGAATTCCACGTTGCTCAGAGCCAGATTCAGCGGCTTCTGAAACTTGTCCAGGCCCGCGAAAAGCTCCTCGACCGCCTGGTTGTACTCCGTGACGATTCCCTGGGCCTTGTCGACGTTATCCTGGTCGGGGTACAGCGGCTTCGATTCCAGCGCCCGAATCGTTCCCACCTTCTGGTCCCAAGTGGACCGGGAGGTCGAGTAGGCCTGAGAGGCGCTGAAGCAGAAAAACCCGGCAGCCCCCAGGACGAGGAGGGAGACGACGCCGAAGATGGTGAGCCAGACTTGGGATTTCATCGGGGAACAAAAAAGAGATTACTTCGTGAATTTGACCTGGTTTTCCGGCGGTAGGGGCAGCCGGAGTTCCCAACTGTAGGCGAAACGGTCCCCTCCGGTTCCCGCGTCGACCCGGGACAGTTCGCTGATGTCGCGTTCGGCCAGGTCGAAAAAGGAAACCCCACCCTCTTCGGCCTTCCGCGTCGCGTCCTGCCTGAGCTTGTCGAAATAGTTGAACACCACTCGGGAACTCACCGGATTCTCCCGCCAGAGGCCGGTCACCAGGAAGCTGTCGATGGTCTGCTCGCCCCGCACCGCGATGATGTCATCATCCCCGTCCGTGATCACCGGTCTGCCCTGCGACTGGGGATCGAGACCGGTAAACCACATGTATTCGTTCTCCATTTTCCCACTCAGGTAGTTGAATACCTGCACCCAATAGGCCCGGTGACGCACCGCCTCGACGAAGGGCTGCTGTTTCCGGTCGATCGCGGCGATCTCGGCTTTCAGATTCTCGATCTCCTTGTTCGCCTCCATGAGACGATCCGCCTTCGCGCTGATCGACGCCGCCTTGGCGTCGGCGAGTTGGGCTCCCCGCTGGAAGAAGAAGCCCAGCGAGAGCAACAGGGCGGCCAGGGCGGCCACCGTGAGAATCAGAGCCGGCTTCCGTTTGTCCCAGTCTCGCTCCCGCTTGATGGATTCGGGCACCAGATCGATCGCGGCCGGCACCGGTCCCGCCTGCTGCAGGGCGCTCCCCACCAACGTGCCCAGGTTGTGCGCGTCGGAAGCGATCCCCGCCTCGACGAGCCTCGGGGCGACCGCCACATTGCGCAGGGCATTGAAGTAATCGATCGGCATGTTGAGCTTTTCGGCGAAAAACTCACGAATAAAGGGAAGTGCCGCGGTGGCTCCACTCAGCAGGGCCAGCTTCGGGGCATTGCCGCCCTGTTGGCTGCGGTAGAAATTAATCGTCCGCATGATCTCCGAGTGCATCCGGGAGAGGGAATTGCGGATGATCTTCGACATGCCGGCGATTTCGGGGTCCTCGTGATCGGCGTAGGGCCCCCCGAGAGCGACGAATCCGTTCGCGATCTTTTTCTGGTCCGCCTCGCCATACTCGATGCCGAATTCCTTGGCGATCGCTTTGGTGATGTCGGAGCCCCCCAACTTGATCGTCCGGATGAAAATCTTCCCCTCCTCCATGAAGATGAGGTCGGTGGTCCGGCCCCCGATATCGATCAGAAGAACGGGATCGGTGATGTCTGCGTAGTTGAAGCGGAGAGCGTTGTAGAGGGCGACCGGAGATATCTCCGCCCCGCTCGACTTGAGTCCGGATGCGGCGACCAGTTCCTCGATCTCGTCGAGTTCGTCCGCCTTTACCGCGGCGAGAATCACGTCGACTTCGATATCGTCGGGATCCCCCATCAACTGGTAACCCCAGACCACCTCGTTGATCGGGTAGGGCACCTGCTGCTGCGCTTCGAACTCGACGATCTCCTCGAGCTTTTCGCCGTCGAGTGCCGGCAGGCTGGCGAATTTCATCAACACCGGTTGTGAGGTGATGACGTACTTCGTCTCGGCCTTTTTCAAGTTGAGGGCGCCGGCCACTTCCTTGATCGCCATCTTGGTCTGGGCGATGCGCCTGTCGTCATCGAACGGGTCACCCACCAAATCCGATCGATGAATCAACTCCAGTCGCAGCCCCCCACCGGGAAGCTTGGAAAAAGCGGCCCCGGAGACCTGCTGCGAACCGATGTCGAGGGCGATGATACGGTCTTCTGCCATGATGATCTTCCGTTCCGGATTCTACTGCTTTTTGACTTCCGGATAACGGTCGATCCAGAGAAGGGCGAAGGGCGTTTCCTCCCGCGAGAGGATGCCCTGCTGCGTTCCGGTCTGCTCCCAAAATTTTGCCCGCTGCGAGCTGTAACCGCCCACGAGGACTCCGTTGTAAAAAATTTCAACGCCCACCGCCTTGACGCTGCCTTCGTCAAGCCGGCGGAATTCTCCGGTCAGCTTGCCCATGGTCGAGGGAGCCACGTAGACAGCCGAGTAATACTCCTCCCCGGCGATCACGTTGATGTGGGTGACATCGCCCGAGAGCGTCACCGCCTGACCGGTCTCCGTCATGATTCCCACATAGTAGCGGAAGAGGAGTTCCGGAATGACGCCGTCGCGCGGGTCGACCTTCGCGGCCTCGAACTCGACCTCGATCTCGAGCCATTCGCGCGGATTGGGCACATTCTTATTTTTCACGTCCCCGGCCTGAAAGTTCGGGGTTTTCTGGGCCTGAAACTCGACGTTCTTCACCTGGACACCGTCCCCGCCCGCCACTCGAACCTGCTGGGCCAGAGCACCGGTGGCAAGAAATGCGGTAGCGACGCTGGAGACGACAAAAATTTTGAGATTCTGCATGGGTTGTCTGAAAGAGTAAGGCTTAACTTCTAACAACTCCGCTCCTCACAAGGCAACCCAAATGTGAATATTTCTTCCGTCTCGGAGGGCACGCCTCGTGCGCTGCCGGGAGGAAAAAATCCCGGCCTGAACCGGGGAAAAGGCCCGGGGAAATGGAGAGGCAATCAGGGTTGATCCCCGTTTGCTTCCTCGCGGCTTTTCCGGCCATCGTTCCGGTCCGCCGAGGCGCCCCCCGAGCCCGGAGCCAGCGACACCGTCACCGAGCCGGACGAGGCCGCCGCGCGTTCGCCGCGCAGCGAGGCGACGAGTTGACGCAATTCCGCGGAATGACTCCTCTCGTTCTCCAGGGCGGCTTCCAACTGATCCGCGATCCGCCGGCTCTCTTCCTCTTTCGAGCGAGCCAGGGCCAGATCTCGCTGCACCTCGTCCAGTTTGGCGTCCAACTTGAGGATCTCGATCGATTTTTCCCCGAGCTCCACTTGGGCGAGATGAAAATTCTCCCGCATCCGCTTCAATTCCGCCCGGGCTTCGGCCAATTCGCATTCCCTGGCCGCCACCACGAGATCGAGCGCCTCGATCACGCTGTCTCTCGTCCAATCTCCCTCGGCTGCACCGAGCGGCAAATTCCAGGTCAGGAAAGCGAGGCTGAGCAAGGTCAGGGCGAACATTTCGCGGGTTTGGCGTGGCATGTGCGCACCATACCGGCAAGGCCCCCTCGAAGAAAAGATTAATTTTCCTTAAATGTTCCGCGATCGAGCCGGGCGCGTCTCCTCTTGGCCGCTTTCCGTTTGGAATCGGGACGTTCCTCGGCTTAGTTCATCGCCATGACGGAGCCATTCATCGGGGACGATTTTCTGCTGCGCAGCACGGCGGCTCGCGAATTGTATCACGATTTCGCACGGGACGAACCGATCCTGGATTTTCACAACCACCTCCCGCCCGATGAGATTGCGGCGGATCGATGCTTTGCCGATCTCTTCGAGATCTGGTTGGCCGGCGACCACTACAAATGGAGGGCCATGCGGGCCAACGGTGTGCCGGAGGAGCGCATCACCGGATCGGCCAGTCCGCGCGATAAATTCGACGCGTGGGCGGAGACGGTGCCGCACACCCTGCGCAATGCCCTCTATCACTGGACCCACCTGGAGCTGAAGCGATACTTCCATTTCGATGGCCTCTTCTCGCCGGAAACCGCCGACGAGGTCTGGCACTCGGCCAACGCCCTGCTCGCCACCCCGGACTACTCCTGCCGGTCCCTGCTTACCCGAGTCGGCGTGCGGGCCCTCTGCACCACCGACGATCCGGTGGACTCCCTGGAAAACCATCGTGCCATCCGCGACGACGTGTCCATCTCGATCGGGGTCTACCCCACCTTCCGTCCGGATGCGGCACTTCGGGTGGATGATGCCGAAGCTTTCGGGGCCTACGCCGACCGGCTCGCCGAGGCCGCCGATGGAGACTGCACCACCTTCGATGGTTTTCTCGAGGCGATTCGGATGCGTCACGATTTCTTCCACGAAATGGGTGGGCGCATTTCGGATCACGGCCTGACCTGCCTCTTCGAGACCATCGCCTCTCGCGAGGAAGCGGCCCGGATCTACGATCGGGTTCGATCGGGCCAGGCCGCCACCCCGGCGGAGAAGGAGGCTTTCGGCGGGTATCTCATGCTCTTTTTCGGCGAACTCGATGCCTCGCGCGGGTGGACGAAACAGCTTCACCTCGGCTGCCTGCGAAACAATCACTCCCGACTTTTCGGCGAGTTGGGCCGTGACATCGGCTGCGATTCGATCGGGGATTTCGATCATGCCCGGGCTCTCGGTCGGTATCTCGACGAACTGGCGGCGCGCGATCGGCTGCCCCGGATGATCGTCTACAACCTGAATCCGAAGGACAACTACCCGATCTCCACGATGCTGGGAAATTTCCAGGAGGGACGCCCCGGCGAACCGCCTTGCCGGCTCCAACTCGGCACCGCCTGGTGGTTCCTCGATACAAAAGAGGGATTGGAGTGGCAGATCAATGCCTTTTCCAACACGTCGCTCCTGTCCCGCTTTCTCGGAATGCTCACCGACTCGCGCAGCTTCCTGTCCTTTACCCGCCACGAGTATTTCCGCCGCATTCTCTGCGACATCTTGGGGCGCGAGATGGAAAACGGCGAAATCCCGCGCGACATGGAGATGGTCGGAGACATGGTCCGACGCATCTGTTACCGCAACGCGGCGGAATTCTTTGGTCTCGAGGCCGGTTAGTCGGGAGGAGTCGACGGGACGGAGATTCGCGAAACGTTTTCCAGCCCATGAAGGTGAATGTGGCAATCGTGGGAGGAGGCGTCGCCGGGCTCTGGACCGGGAACGCCCTGGCGGCGCGGGGCTATTCCGTGGCCCTGGTGAGCCGGACCCCGCTGGGCCAGGGCCAGACACTGGCTTCTCAGGGCGTGATCCACGGGGGCGCGAAATACGCCCTCGCCGGCCGCGCGACCGATTCCTCGCGGGAGCTGGCCGAGATGCCTCACCGCTGGCGCGAGGCGATGGCCGGCCGGGGTGATGTGGACCTTTGGGGAATTGAGGTGCTCAGCCCTTTCCAGGTGCTCTGGAGCCTGCCTCACGTGGCGAGCCGGGTGGTCTCCTTTTTCGGAAGCAAACTGATGCGGGGACAATCCTCTCCTCTGCCCCGCCGGGAATGGCCGGAAGCCCTGCGCCACGAAAAGTACCGGGGCAGCGTGTTCCGCATCGACGAACCGGTGCTCGACCCGGTCTCCATCGTGGCAAAGCTGGCCGATAACCTGCGCGGAAAGGTGTTTCTCGGGGACCCCGTTCCCGTCCCCGGGGAACACGGAATCCGGGAGTTGCAAATCTCGGGTGAACCCCTGATCGCCGATTTCTACCTCCTCGCCGCGGGGTCGGGGAACGGTCCGCTGCTGGAAGCCATCGATCGAAAACGACCCGGGATGCAGCTACGTCCGCTGCATCAGTTGGTCGTCCGGGGAGATCTCCCCGATTTCTACTCCGTCTGCATCGGCACCGGCCCCAAGCCTCCGGTGGTCATCACCACCCACCGGGATGCGTCGGGGAGAACGGTCTGGTGGATCGGCGGGGACATCGCGGAGGCACGCGGTGTGGCCCGGTGCGAGGACGAACAGATCGAGGCGGGACGCGCCTGGTTTGGAGAGACCTTTCCCTGGATCGATTGGAAGTCCATGGAGTGGTTCTCCGCCCGGGCCGATCGCGCCGAACCGTCGACCGAAACGGGCGAGCGTCCCCCGGGTGCCTTCTGCCAACGCGAGGGAAACGTGATCACCTGCTGGCCATCGAAACTGGCTCTCGCGCCCAACCTGGCGGACCGGGTCATCGCCGAGATCGAGGAATCCCTGTGCCCTCGACCGGCCGAGGGACGGTTCGATGCGCCGGCCCCGACTCTGGGGCGTCCCCCCTGGGATTTGCCGTGAGGGAGGGCGCCGCAGAGCGCCTCGGCGGGTCACCGAGGTTTTTCCCCCGACGAAGACACGGTGGGTCCATAAGCGGTTGACTAATCCGTCGATGCGACGAATCGAGGGTATGCTCTGGAGAAAGCGAAAGTCCTCCGTGGACCCGACCTTCAAGAAAAGGGTGGAGCAGTTCTGGGATTGGTATGCGAAGAACTCCATTCGCATCTTCCAGGCGATCGAGGAGGGCAATTTCGACGAGGTCCACGCCGAGGTGTCCGACAACGTTGCCGCGATGTGGTCCCATCTCGCCTGGGTCTTCGGTCCCGGGCCCGAGGAAAAAGGAGGGCACTCCTTCACCATCTCGGGCGAGGGCATCCTGTCCCGCCAGTTCCTCGCCGATTATTGGAAATCCCGGGCGCCGGAACTGGAAGGCTGGACCTTCTACGCCTCGCGCCAACCCGGCGAGATTCGCCCCGGAATCGCCATCGAAATGGATGGGGAGAAATTCGACTTCGACGGCCTCTGGATCACCCCGGAACTGGACGAGGAGGACCAGGTCGTGCACATCACCGCCTGGCACCCGTCCTTCACCTCCACCGAGGACAACCGCAGAGATACGGCACTCTTCATCATGCTCGACGAGGTGCTCGGCGAGCACGGCACCGACCAGTGGATCGGTCGAATCACGAAGGCGGACACCAGATTGGACGGAGCCTTCCCCGCCCTGGAACTGCGCGACTATCTTCACGATCTCGAGATCGAGCGAGGTTGGAAAAAGCTCCCCCCCACCGAAAGCTACACCACCTACCAGGTCACCGAACCCGACGACCGATTCCTCCGCTCGGACACGATCAGCGGATCCACCTGCCACATGAGACTGGTCGGCGAATACCTGGAGGCCAAGGGACCGATCCCGCACGATGAAATCGAGGGCAGCGGAGCGGAGTTTGTCTTTGTCGCCTTCCCTTCCGAGATGGTTCCGCTAGGGGGGGAAGTCGACTACCGGAGCACGGTGGAGGAGGCCCTCGGAGACGTGCTGGCTTCCCATCACTCCGGCCGAATTCTCGGGGGAGCGATCGGCCTGATTCATTGCTACATCGACTTGATTCTCTTCGACGGCGACCGCAGCCTGGAGATACTGGCGCGAACTCTGAGGGAACTGGGACTCTCCGATGGCAGTTCGATCCAGTCGTTTATCCAGGGATCCGAGGGTAGGCGGGTCATGCTCTGAGACGAAAGCACGGCTTAGCCCGGAGGTCGGCCGTCCCCTCCTCACACCTTGCGGCCGAATTTTCGCTCGAGTTCGCCGTAGCCGATCTGGATCAGGGTCGGCCTGCCGTGCGGGCAGCAGTAGGGCATGTCGCAGCGGAGCAGGTCCCGCAGCAGTCGCTCCAGTTCGGGGGCTCGCAGGGGATCGTTCGCCTTCACCGCGTGCCGGCAGACCGTCGTCGCGATCACGTCCTCGCCCAGCCGCAACCGCGACATTTTTTCACTCGAGTTGCAGATCTCGTCGAGGATGGAATGGACGAAGGCCTCCGGATCGCCGCCCCGGAAAAAAGCCGGGAGGGCATCGATCTTGAGCGTGTTGTTCCCGAAAGGCTCCGCTCCCACCCCGAGTCGGGCCAGGGTCTCCGTATTGCGGGATACGAGATCGTAGTCCCGCGGCGAAAGTTCCACGGTGATGGGCGTGAGCAGGCCCTGCGAGGGGGCCGGTTCGCTTTCCATGCGACGCATCATTTCCTCGTAGAGGACCCGTTCGTGTGCTCCGTGCTGGTCCATGAGCACGAGGCCTTCGCGGCTTTCCATGAGGACATAGAGTTTTCCCAGGACTCCGATGATCCGGTAATCCTCCGCCCGAAGCCCCGTCTCCTCGTCCCCGGCCTCTTCCCCCCCGGCTTCCGTCGGCGTGGGAGAGGCTTCGGCCGTTTCCGCCTCTGCTCCGGCGACTCCCGGGCCGGGAGCGCACCTCTCCCGCTCCGCGGAAAAAGCCTCCTCCGATCGTTCCGCGGCCACGGATGCCGTCTCCCGGTTTTCCCGACTCTCCCCCGGCCACTCTCGCGGCGGCACCCAATCGCCCCGCAGCGAGCGTTGCTCCCGGGCCGGTATCAGTTCCAGTTGCTCTGGCCGTGTCGTGCCAGCGCCATCGTCCCTCCTCGCGGGCTGCTCCGATCCGGTCAACCCCACCCCGGCCACGGGACGCCGCATCTGGCGGCGAAGCGTCTCCTGGACCGCCCGCACCAGGGCGTCCTGCACCCCGAAGCCATCGCGAAACCGCACTTCTTTCTTCGCCGGATGCACGTTCACGTCCACCGCCGTCGGATCGATCTCGAGAAAGAGAAAAGTCACCGGGTATTGCCCCTTCATCAGGGCGGTGTGGTAGCCCTCGCGCAGGGCGCGGGTCAGCATGATGGCTTCCACGGGCCGACCGTTGAGAAAGGTGAACTGCTGTTTGCGGTCGCTCCGGCCCATCCCCGGGGGACCGATGAATCCGCCGATGGACAGACCATCGCGTTCCACCGGCTCGACCTCGAGGAGGCGCGAGGCCAGCTCCATCCCGGCGAGACCGGCGATGCGCTCCCGCCGGCTCTCCGTTGCGGGCAGTTGAAAGACCAGCCGATCGTCCCTGACCAGGGCGAAACGGATCCCGGGATGCGCGATGGCCTGAGTCCTCGCTACCTGTTCGAGATGAGAAAACTCCGTGTTCTCCGTGCGAAGAAACTTTTTTCGTGCGGGAATATTGTAGAACAGCGACCGCACCTCGATCTGGGTCCCGGGCGGTTCACCGCAGTCTTTCACGTGGATCACCTTTCCCCCGTTGACCAGAACCTCCGTTCCGCTCAGCGCATTCGGCTCCCTGGTGGTGAGCCGGAACTTCGAAACACTCGCGATGCTTGGAATCGCCTCGCCCCGAAAACCCAGGGTGTGGATCGCGGCCAGATCCGCCACCGTTCGGATCTTGGAGGTGGCGTTCCTCTCGAGGCACATCAGGGCGTCGTCGCGACTCATCCCGGACCCATCGTCGGTCACCCGGATCAGGGAGATCCCGCCCCGCCCGGTCCGGATCTCGATATTCGAGGCGCCGGCGTCGATGCTGTTTTCCACCAGTTCCTTCGCCACCGAGGCGGGGCGTTCCACCACCTCGCCCGCGGCGACCTGGCTGGCCAACGCCTCCGGCAACAATCGAATCTTTCCCATGCCGATCAATCCCCGGGCGCGACCTCGATGGACTCGGGCATCTCATAACCCCACTCTTCGAGGGCGAAGCCCCACTCCCGCCGGATGCGCTCCACCTGAGCCGGAGTCAGACGATACTGGTTGCGCCGGTACCCTCGCTGGGATTCCGAATAGGTCCGCACCGCAGTGAGGGCGGCGGCCCGATCCCCGAGGCCCAGGGCATTGTAAAATCCGGCGATCTCTCCCTCGGGATCGGCCACGATGCGCTCGTAGGACGTCTCGATCAGCGGATTGTCGATCCGTTCCTTCTGCGCCAGATACCCCTGCATCACTCTCCGGTATTTGTAGAAGACCATCTCCTCGAGATCGATGTCGTCGAAGCGCTGCCAGGCGAAGGCGTTGAAAATCCGCGGATAATGATGCAGCATCGACGCGAAGACCTCGTAAGGATTGCGCACGATGAAGATGAATCGGGCGCCGGGGAAGAGACGGCTCAGCATCTCGATCCGTGCCGTCGAGGCCGGATTCTTCAACAGCAGGGGTTTTCCCCGCCCCGCGATGGAGAGCTTCTTGAGCAGCCGCACGTAGACCTCCTCGAATCTCTCCTTTTCCCCTTCGGCGAGCCCCTCGAAAAAGATGGACCGATCGAATTCGCGTTTCATCTCCTGGGGATAGTAAAACACGTTGTAGTAACACAGCGGATTCAGATTCCCCAAGGCCATCTCCTCCTCCTGGGGCTCTCTCATACCCATCTTCATCTGGTCGATCCCCCGCTCCTTCGGCACGGCGGTGGACATGATGGCCCGCCCGATGAATCGGGTGGGGTTGAGCAGATTGTGCGGCATGGCGGTCTGCCCGAAGTCGATTGTGGAGAAGAGGGGAATCGCGGACATCAGGTTGTGCAGATGCGTCGTCCCGCTCCGCCAGTGTCCGATCAAAAAGATGGGCGGATGTGGCAACTCGTAACGCTCCACTTTCCCGGAGAAAACGAGGCGCTCCATCAGGGTGAAGGGCTGCCGAACCAGGACGGCGAGCCGGCTCTGCAGGCGCTGTCGCGCAGTCCGCCGGGTGAAGTCACCGTGCGCGGCGAGATGGGCCTGGAAGTTCTCCCAATCGCATCCCGCGAGCGGATGGAATCGCGGAGGCGGTTCCTCCATCGCCCGCTCCATTGTCCAGCGTGCTGCCATGAGAAACCGCATCCTCCGGCCACTTCACGGTTTGTCAAAGACCGATTGATTGACACCCCGTCCAACCCGGACTAGGTAACCGGCCGGCCGGTTCGCCGGTCCCGATCCCATGCCTTTATCCGTCGATTTTACCGGAGCTGAACTCTCCGGCATGTTCCTCGCCCAACTGGGCAACCCGCTCCGGGGGGAGGGTCTCCGCACCTCGAAGAACCTCTGCCGTTACGCCGCCGGAGAGTCCGAACTGCTTACCCACTGCCTGCTCAAACCCTTTCGTTCCCTCGACCCGCATCATCTCACCCACCCGAGCCGCCTGGAGTCGAACACCGTCTACCGGTCGGCGGCCCGCATTTTCGACGATGGGGCCGCACTCCTGGAGGAAGGGGCCGAAATGGCCCGCCACCTCTACGCCAGTTCCCACCACGCCAGCATCAAGCCGGGAGACCTCTGCATCGCCGTTTTTCGAAAAGTCGTCGCCGACGGGACCACCACCGACGCGATCAGCATTGTGAAATCGGAGAGCAAGGTGCCCTTTCTCCAGGTCACCGCAGACGGGGAGGATCTCCAGTTGACCACGCAGCAGGGAATCTACCCGGACAAGATCGACAAGGGATGCCTCGTCATCAATCACTCCCGCAGCGAAGGATTCCTCCTCTATCTCTTCGACCGCAGCGGAAACACGCACTTCTGGAACCGCGAATTCCTCAACGCCGTCCCGGTGCAGAACGAGGATTTTCTCACCCGACGCTACTCCGAGATGTGTCTCGCCTTCGCCAGATCGGGCCTGCCGGAAGACGGCATGAAGGAGGAACGCGTCGATCTCGCCCGCCGTGCCGTCTCCTACCTCGCCGAGGCCGACACCTTCGACATGGACGATTTCGAACGGGTCGCCGAGGCCAGCCCGGCGGTTTCCCACGATTTCCGCGCGTTCAAGGAAGCCTACGAGGAAGAAGCCGTGGGCCGGCCTCTCGAGGAGAACTTCGTCGTCTCGAAAAAGGAGGCGCGCCGGGCGGAGCGCAAACTGAACGGTCGGCTCAGTCTCGATGTCGGCGTGGACCTCCGCTTCTCCACCGGTTTTCAGAAATCGGCCGACCAGTTCCTGGAAAGGGGTTTCGACGAGGAGAAGCAGATGAAATACCTCAAGATCTACTACCACGCGGAGGGCTGAAAGCCAGGCGCGGCGGTGTTTGGCGTTTCCCGCGGACCGCGAAGTCGTCCTTGCCCGGGCCAAGGGGTCCGGCCTAGGCTCCGCCCATGCAAGCTCGTCGCCGCTTTCTCCAATCCTCCACCGGATTTGTCGCCGGACTCGGCATCGCCCCGGGAGCCCTCGCCCAGCTGCCCCGCAGCTCCGCCGACCCGGACTTCGTCATCAAGAACGGGCGCATCCGCCAGTCCATCATGGGCTGGACTTTCAACAAGCACTTCACCCCGGTGGAGCTGGCCCGGCACTGCAAGGCCATCGGCCTCGTCGCCATGGAAGGCATCCCCCGCCAGGCCTACCCCGAGGTCCGCGAGCTCGGACTGGAGATTTCCCTGGTGGGCAGCCATGGCTTCGCCGAGGGCCCCTGCAATCCGGCATTCCTGGCGGCAACCATCGCCAAACTGGAGGAGGCCATCGACGTGGCCGAACAGGTCAATTCTCCCAATGTGATCACCTTCACCGGAATGTCGTTCGAGGGGATGGATCCGGAAAAAGCGGCGCAGGACTGCGTCGATACGTGGAAAAAGGTGGTTCCCCGGGCGGAAAAAGCCGGGGTTACCATCGTCCTGGAGCATCTCAATTCGCGCGACGATACCCATCCCATGAAAGGCCACCCGGGCTATTTCGGGGACGACGTAGATTTCTGCGTCGACCTGGTCAACCGGGTCGGCTCGGAACGGTTCAAACTGCTCTTCGACATCTACCACGTCTCCGTGATGAACGGAGACATCATTCGCCGCATCCGGCAGTATCGCGACGTCATCGGTCACTACCACACGGCGGGGAACCCCGGGCGGGCAGAGCTGGATGACACCCAGGAGATCAACTATCCCGCCATCCTCCGCGAGATCGTCGCGACCGGCTACAAGGGCTACGTGGCCCAGGAATTCATCCCCGAGTGGGACGATCCCGTCGCGGCTTTGAGGCACGCGGCGGAACTGTGCGACGTGTGATCCAAGGGGGAACGCCCCGAACCTGACGCACGGATGGGAAGCGAGTGATCAGGGCTTGATGTCGGGGACATCGCTGGCCTCGATATTCATGATCTGATCGTGGATTTTCAGGATCTCCTTCGATTTGGTGAAGAAATCCTCCACGTCGGCAACGCTCTCCTCGTTGGAGGCCACCAGCTGTTCCAACTGGGCGAGGAACTTGTTCTTGTCCAGCGATAGCGCCTCCATCTGCGCCTGAGCTCGGGAATAGGCCTCCCGAACCCGGGTCTGAGCCTCGGCCAGCGCATCCCGCCTGCCCTCACGCTCTCCCACGACACGCCCCTGGGCCATGCCCTCGGCGCGCCCCCGCTCCTCCAGGTACTCATCGCGTTCCTCCCGCAACTTGCGGGCGTTGAAAATCCGTTTGAACAGCCCCGCGTTTTCAATGGGGTCACCGCCGGACACCGAAGCCGCGGCCGCCGAAGGCCCGACCGCAGCTCTCGCGGACCCGCCCGCCGAAGACGATCGGGGTATGCTGTCCAACTGCTTCTGAAAATAGCGGTCCAGTTCCTTGAACTCCGCCATCGGTTTCTTGTACTGTTCGTGAAGAAAGGCCAGACCGTTGACCACGCTCTCCAGTTTGGCCACCTCGTCGCGGTCCATTCTCTGCCCTTGGCGCAGTCTGGTCTCGATCTCGTTGATGTAGGTCAGCGTCTTCTTGCTGTCGTAGACGATCTCGTTCATCTGGGCGAAGGTGCGCTCCAGTTGCTCCTTGTGGTCGGCCTCCATCTCGCCGACCTGCCGGGCCCACTCCTCGCGGATCCTCTCGATCTCAGCCTGTTTGTCCGTGAGCAGGAGGGAGAGCTCGGAGTTGCGCGTCTCCATCTCGCTGACCCGACGACTCATCGACTTGAAGGCCTGTTCGGCCTCCAGAACGCGGTATTTCTCGTCGCTCCAGAGCTTGCCCAAAAGAGCCGCCCCCGCCGTCGCCACGAGCAGCCCCAGAGCCAGGAGGATGTACCCGATCTTGATCCCGGAGCCGGCCTTGGCGTAGCCGTATTGCGAGAGCGTTTCTTCGTAGTCAGAGGTCTCGGACATGGGATGGGGTCTGGTCAATGACGCGTCACCACAGGTTTAACGCGTTCGAGTTTTCTTCCTTAGTGGATGTTAACCAAAACGGGCGCCGAAAAAAGCCGCCGTCTTCCTCACCATCTTATCCCTGCTCCCGGGGCGAAACACGGAAATTCTCGGGAAAAGGTGATCGAATCTTTGCAAGCCCTTCCTTGATTTCGCCCCTGCCGATGATTCTATGGGGCGATGATCCGGGCACTCGTCATCCTTTTCCTCCTCCTCGCCACGATAGCGGCTCCTTTCGTCCTGCGTCCCCGGGAGAACGCCCAGATCACCGACGGAGGGAAGGCGGAACGTCTCGTCATCATTTCTCCGCACAACGAATCGATCATGTCCGAGTTCTCCATCGCCTTTTCCCGGCATATGCGCGAAAACTTCGGGCGCGAGGTCTTTATCGACTGGCGTCAGCCGGGCGGAACCAGCGAGATCGCCATGTTTCTCCAATCGGAGTTCGCCAACGCCTTCGAGAATCTCTGGAGGGCGGAAACCGGGAGGAGCTTCGACATCCGCATCCGCGACGCCTTTACCGATCGTGCGCTCGACGGAGGGATCGACCCGGGTGCCACCGATTTCGATTCGCGCCTCCGCGCCGCTCTGGCCGATCGGGATCTGGAAGACCAGCTGCCCGCGTTGAGCCGCGAAATGTTTCTCCGATCGGACGTCGGCATCGGGATCGACCTCTTTTTCGGCGGAGGCGCCTACGATTTCGCCAGGCAGGCATCGACGGGCACCCTGGTGGCGCGGGATTCGTCCGGAAACCATGGGCCCGCGGCTCTGGCCGAGGAACACCCGGCGTGGTTCAGCGAAGATGTCATGCCGGAGATGGTGGGCGGCGAGCCCTTTCGCGACGCCGACTTTCGCTGGGTCGGCACGGTGCTTTCGGCCTTCGGGCTCTGTTACAATCGCGATGTCGTGAACCGGCTCGGGCTGGACCCGCCGGAACAATGGGTCGACCTCACCGACCCGCGCTACTCCGGTCAGATCGCCTTGGCCGATCCCACCAAATCCGGCTCGGCCACCAAAGCCTACGAGATGCTTATCCAGCAGCGCATCCAGCAGGTGTTCCGCGGCATGCAGATGCAGGCCAGGGACATCGCGGCAATCGAGGCGGACGCCGTCGACCGGGGCTGGGCCAAGGCCATGCGGATGATCCTCAAGATCTCGGCCAACGGACGCTATTTCACCGACTCCGCAAGCAAGGTTCCTCAGGATGTGTCCCAGGGCGACGCCGCCGCGGGCATGTGCATCGATTTTTACGGCCGCACCTACAACGAGCTCAAGAAAAAGGATGACGGCACCTCCCGGATCGTCTTCGTCATGCCCGAGGGCGGCACTTCCATCGGCGCCGATCCCATCGGGATGCTGCGGGGGGCACCGAGCCCCGAACTGGCCCATCGATTCCTCGAGTTCGTTCTCTCGATCGAGGGACAGAAACTGTGGAACTACCGTCCCGGGGCCCCGGGAGGACCGGTCCGCGCCGCCTTGCGACGTCCCCCGATCCGGAAGGACATGTATGTGCCGGGTCACCTCCGCCACATGACCGACGCCGACGTCAATCCCTACGAACTGTCCGCCGGTTTCACCTACCGCCCCGACTGGACCGGAGCCGCCTTCAGCGCGCTCCGTTTCGCCATTCGCTGTGCCTGCGTCGATACCCACATCGAGCAGCGCCGGGCCTGGGAGGCCCTGATCGGGGCCGGCATGCCTCCCGAAGCCCTGGCGGTATTCGAGGACGTCTCCGCCATTGGCTACGACCGCATCATGGGGGAGATTCGGGACACCCTCGGCTCGAAGAACAAGATCGAGGAGGTGGCGCTGGCCCGCCGGCTCTCGTCCGATTTTCGGACGCGCTACCGCACCGTGATCGATCTCTGCCGCGCCGCCGAGCGCCAACAGGTCTCCAGCCGCTGAAGCACACCGCCACACCTTGCCTGCCATGAGCCGCTCGCTGTCGCTGATCATCTTCTTCGTCACCAGCCTGTTCTTTCTGCTGTTTTTTCTGGTGCCCATCTGGACCACCGTGCAGGAGGCTTTCCGCGACGCCGATGGCTCGTTTACCCTCGCCTATATCCTCGAGGTTTTTCGCAACGACATCTATCTCGAAGGCCTGGTCAATTCGCTCAAGATGGGGTTTTTCTCGACGCTGCTCAGCCTCCTCATCGCCCTGCCTCTCGCCCTCATGGCGAACACCTACCGTTTCCCGGGCAAGGACCTACTCACCTCGCTGCTTCTCGTCCCCATGATTCTTCCCCCCTTCGTGGGGGCGCTCGGAGTGAGGCAGTTTCTCGGCCAGAGCGGGGTGTTCAACACCTTCCTCATCGATCTCGGCCTCATGGACGCGGACGCTCCCGTCGATTGGCTCGGGGGAGGTCAGCTTCTCGGAGTCGTCCTCATGAACGCTCTCCACCTCTACCCCATCGCCTACCTCAACATCTCGGCGGCACTGGCGAATCTCGATCCCGCCATGGAGGAGGCTGCGGAAAACCTGGGGTGCTTCGGGGTGCGCCGCCTCTTCCGCATCACCATTCCCCTGATCATGCCCGGACTCTTCGCCGGGGCCACCATCATCTTCATCTGGTCGTTCACCGAGCTGGGCGTCCCCCTGATCTTCGACTACTCCCGAGTGACCCCGGTGCAGATTTTCTACGGAATCAAGGATCTCTCGGGTAACCCTTTCCCCTACGCGCTGGTCGTGGTGATGCTGGTCTCCACGGTCGTCCTCTATCTCCTGGGCAAGTTCGCCTTCGGGAGGGACAACTTTTCCAGCTCGGGCCGCGCCTCCACGGGCAGAACCTTGCGCACCCCTTCGCTCCTCGTGGGCGGCCTCTGCACCGCCACCTTCGTGGGGGTGACCCTCATCGCGACGTTACCCCACATCGGGGTGATCCTGCTCTCTCTCTCCGAGGACTGGTATGGGACCCTGCTTCCCTCGGGTCTCACGGGTCAGCACTATGTCGATGCCCTGGGCCACCCCCTGACGATCAACTCGATCACCAATTCCCTGAAGTATGCCTCGCTCTCAACCCTGTTCGACGTCGTGCTGGGCATCGCCATCGCCTATGTGGTGGTTCGGACCCGGATCCCCGGCCGCCAGTTGCTCGACGCCATGGCCATGCTGCCTCTCGCCGTCCCCGGACTGGTCCTGGCCTTCGGCTACCTCGCCATGACGCGGGAGGGCCAGTTCTTCGACTTTCTCATCCTGGGAGAGGACCCCGTGCTCATTCTGGTGATCGCCTACGCCGTGCGGCGTCTGCCCTACGTGGTGCGTTCCGCGGCGGCGGGTTACCAGCAGACCAGCGTCAGCCTGGAGGAGGCCGCCCAGAATCTCGGGTGTCCTCCGCTCAAGGCCCTGCGCAAGATCACCCTGCCTCTCATCGCGGCCAATCTCATCGCCGGGGCTCTTCTCGCCTTTTCCTTCGCCATGCTCGAGGTGTCGGACTCGCTCATCCTGGCTCAACAACAGCAGCATTTCCCCATCACCAAGGCCATCTACGCCCTGGTTTCGGCGCTGGGCAACGGCCATCACCTCGCCTCCGCGTTGGGCGTGTGGGCCATGGTCTTCCTCGGGGTGACCATTCTGGGGGCGGGAGTGATCCTGGGTCATCGACTGGGGGCGCTCTTCCGGGTGTAGGGCCCGACTTCCTCATTGCACTCCGCAACCTTCTCTCGGTACCGGGGTTGGTCTCTTTTCCCGGTCCGCCGGAAACACACCCACCACTGTCGATGACCTTCTCCACCCGAATCCTTCGTTCCCTGTTCCCTCTTTTTGTTGCCCTGATCGCGGCCCAGCTGCCGGAGACGTTTCCGGCCTATGAGCCTCCGGCTCCGGGAGTGACGGGGGGAACCGATACTGCCGAGGTGTCCTGGCAGGGAACGGGCAACCTCGTTGGGAGTCACGATCTCAGTTCCGAGTGGACCGATCTCGGCATCGTCGCCTCGCCGGCCTCTCTGGACATCACTGGTTTCGATTCCTATTTTTTTCGGGTCGAGTACAACACCTTCACTTTCACCCCGGTCGACACGAACCAGTTGACCGCCTACGACGATACCGGGGCCGCCCTCGATCCCCTGCCCGAGCCGGGCGAAACCTTTCACGGTCAGGATGCTCACTACACCGTCTCGCCCCCGCGCTACACCGATAACGGAGACGGCACCATCACGGACCACAACACGGGCCTGACCTGGCAGCAGGTCCCGCCTTCGGCCTTCTATTCCTGGACGGAGGCTCTGGCCTACGCCGACAGCCTCGTGCTCGGCGGGGAGAACGACTGGCGACTCCCCACCATGAAAGAGCTTCTCTCCCTCGCTGATTTCAACGGCAGCAGCCGGAGCGAGATCGACCGGCCCTACCTCGACGATTCCGTCTTCACCATCCACGATCCTCTGGCCATCACCACCTTCGTTCCCGCCGGAGCCAGCAGCACGAAGCGGGAGATCGACGGCCAGTTCTGGTCCTCCACCGCTTACGTGGGCCGGACCATCAACGACGATTCCGCCACCTTCGGCTACAACTTCATCGACGGTCGAATCAAGGGGTACCCCAACGGGGTGCTCAGCGGGCCGACGGGAACCGCATTCGTGCGCTGCGTGCGGGGCAATCCCGCCTACGGCGAGAACAACTTCGTCGACAACGGCGACGGGACCATCACCGATCTGGCGACCGGACTGATGTGGCTCCAGCAGGACAGCGGAGCCTTCCCCTCCGCGGGGAGCCGTGGTGACGGAACCCTCGACTGGAGCGAAGCACTGGCCTGGGCGGAGAACCTCGAGTTCGCCGGTTACGACGACTGGACCCTGCCCGATGCCAAACAGTTGCACACCATCGTCGATTACACCCGCGCCCCGGACGCCGATGACCCGGAGAAGCGGTCGGCCGCCATCGATCCGATCTTTCACCTCACCGAAGCGGAATCCTGGTTCTGGAGCAGCACCTCACTGGGCGACGATCTCTTTGCCTGGGGAGTCTATGTCTGTTTCGGACGGGCTCTGGCGGTGGATCAGAACACCCTCCTGCCCACGGTCAACGCCCACGGGGCCGGCGCGATGCGGAGTGATCCGAAAAGCGGCGATCCCTCCGCCTATAGCGGGGGTCATGGGCCTCAGTACGATCAGGTCCGGATCTTCAATTACGCCCGGCCGGTGCGGCGCTGCCTGAGTCCCCCGGTGATCCCGGCCGACGAACCCGGGGATCTCGCTTCGGTGCTCAGCGGACCCGTGGCGGCCCCTGCCGATACTTCCGTGCTGCCCTCTTCGGTAACCCTCGGCGGCGTCGCTGTTGATCTCGGCACGGTCTACCGCCCCAGCCAGCACGAGATCACCTTCGACTTCGATACCAGCGATCTGCCTCCGGGCGAGTACCCTCTGGAGGTCATCTTCGAGGCGCCGGCCGCGGTCCTCACCGGCAGCTACACGGTGCACGGGAACATTCTGTTGATGATCGTGGACGACTGGGGGCACGACGCCAGCCCGGTGGACAACAACGAACCCGGCGTACACCTCGCCAACATGCCCAACCTGACCGCGCTCGCCGCCGAGGGGCTCCGCTTCACCCGCGCCTATTCGCATCCGACGTGTTCCCCCACGCGCGCCACCATCCTGACGGGACGCCAGGTCTGGCAACACGACGTGGGAGATCCCGGCGAGGCCCGCAACTTTTCCACCGACGAGATCACCCTGCCCGAAATTTTCACCACGATGAACGCCCCCCACGCCATGCTCTCGGTGGGCAAATGGCACCTGGGCGGCAATGACAGCGCCTACGCCTCACGCGGTGGATGGCCGGAGTTCTACGGGATTAACGGCGGCGGAGTCTCCGACTTTTTCAGTTGGGAGAAGAACAGCAACGGCACCGTCGCCACCAGCAGCACCTACACCACCACCGATCAGGTGAACGAAACCGTGGCTTTCATCGAGGCGAGAGAAGCCAGCCAGACGCCCTGGTTCGCCTGGGTCGCTTTCAACTCGGCCCACACCCCCCTCCACGATCCTCCCGCGGAACTGGCTCCTTCCGGGGGTTACTCCGCCATCGGGGCGGGCGAATCGACCGAGTCGTACCAGTTCCGCAAGATGCTGGAATCGCTCGACACCGAGATGGGTCGGCTGCTTGATTCGATCAATCCGGTGCGGACCCATGTTCTCCTCATCGGCGACAACGGCACCACCGGAAGCGTGATTCAGGCCCCCTACGGCAACGGACGCGCCAAGGGGTCTATCTACAACGGCGGTAGCCATGTGCCGCTGATCGTGAAAGGCCCCGCCGTTTCGGTGACCCCGGGGACCACCTCGGATGCTCTGGTTCACGGCATCGACCTTTTCTCCACGATTCTCGAACTGGCCGGTGTCGACGAGGCCCTGGTTCCCGGTCTTTCTGAGAGAAACGTGACATCCACCAGCATCGTGCCCATCCTCCGGGGCACCGACACCGCCGATCGGTGTGTCGTGGTGGAGAAGCAGGACGAGACCCCGGCACGGGCGATCATCCTGGACGATTACCCCGACTACAAGCTGGTCATCTACGGGGATCCCGACAGCGCCCTGGACGACCCGGTTTTCGAATTCTACAACACGGGGTCCCCCTCATTCGACGTGAACGAGCAGAGCCCGTTGGATCTCGATGCCCTGGACGGGGGTGCCCTTGCCGCCTACCAGGCATGCCTGGCCAAGGATGCCGCCCTTGGCGGTGGCTACAGCGATCCCGCGAGCGTCGCCTTCGACACGGTCTACATCGAACTGCCCGATTCCGGAGTCAGTCCTCCCGTTCCCAACCTGACCAGGCCGAACGGGGGGCCCCTCGACGTCACCTCGGTGACCATCGATGGCGCGTCCGCCACGGTGGTGGGAAGATTCGATTCCGGCAGCTCGCTAACCGACGAGTCCGACGATCAGGAGCAACAGTACTGGGTCAAAGCGCGAATTTCCCCGGCCACCGGTGGTCCGTACTCCACGGCCGAGGTGGTGTTTCCCGACACCCCGGGGGGCGACGCCCGGGTCTACGAATCGATCAACACGATCCTGGTGAAGCCGAGTCCATAGATGCCGCTCGCCCAATGTCCCCGCCTTCGCCAGAAGGTGGTCCGGCATTCACCCCGCTCCACACTCTGGCGAGTGCGGCTACTTGCTAAACGCTCC
>CAZLUZ010000013.1:18681-42751 GCA_964562825.1 uncultured Akkermansia sp. | reverse complement strand
TCGCCGCTTTTCTTTCACGCGATCCCGAGTTTTGCAGGTGGCGGTGCCTTCGCTAGGATGGGTCGATGATTCGTTATCTTGCCGTATTGCTTTGTGTCTGCTGGGCCACGCTTGGCTCGTCTTCGGAACGCCCGCCCAACATCGTCATCATTTTCACCGATGATCAGGGCTACGGCGATGTCGGGGTGTATGGAGCCGAGGGCTACGAGACGCCCCACCTCGATCGAATGGCGGCCGAGGGGCGGATGTTCACCCGCTGGTATGCCTCGCAGCCGGTCTGCTCGGCCTCGCGAACCGGCCTGCTCACGGGTTGCTACTCGAACCGGATCGGTATCAACGGCGCGCTTGGTCCGGGGAGCCGGATCGGGATCAATCCCGAAGAGACCACGCTGGCGGAACTCTGCCGCGATCAAGGTTATGCCACAGCCTGCTTCGGCAAGTGGCACCTCGGCGATCACCCCAAGTTTCTCCCCCTGCAGCACGGGTTCGACGGGTATTTCGGCATACCCTACTCCAACGACATGTGGCCTTTTCACCCTACGGCAAAGCATTTCCCGCCCCTGCCCATCATCGAGGGGAACGAGCGGGTGCAGATCGCAGAGCCTGTGGATCAGCGCATGCTCACGACCCGGATCACCCAGCGGGCGGTGGATTTCATCTGCCGGAACCGGAAAAAGCCCTTTTTCCTCTACGTGCCGCATCCTCAACCCCACGTGCCCCTGTATGTCAGTGAGCGCTTCGCCGGCACCACCGAGAAGGGGATCTACGGCGACGTGATCAGCGAGATCGATTGGTCGGTGGGCGAGATCCTGAATGCGATCAAGACCAGTGGGATCGATGAGCACACCCTGGTGATCTTTACCAGTGACAACGGACCGTGGCTCAGTTACGGGACCCATGCGGGTTCGGCCGGCCCCCTCCGCGAAGGCAAGGGCACCGCCTGGGAGGGCGGCATCCGCGAGGCCTGCATCATGCGATGGCCGGGCCGGATACCCGCCGGTACCGTGTCGGACACGCCGGGCATGAATATCGATCTCCTGCCCACGGTGGCGGGCCTGATCGGAGCGGACCTTCCGGAAAGAGAGATCGACGGCAAAGACATCTGGCCGGTGATCTCCGGGGATGGGGAAAACCCCCATGAAGGGTACTGGGTCTATTACCGGATGAACGAATTGCAGGCCGTGATCTCTGGCGACTGGAAGCTGGTCTTCCCGCATTCCTACCGCACCATGGCGGGCCGGCCCGGAGGCACCGATGGAACGCCGAACCCATACCAGAACGCGAAATCCGGGCTGGAGCTCTATCACCTGGGAAAAGACACCGGCGAGGGCGAAAACGTCGCCGGGGCGCATCCCGACGTTGTGGAACGTCTCACTGCCTTTGCCGGGAGGGGGAGGGAGGAACTGGGAGACCGGCTCACCGGAGCCGAGGGCAGCGCCCAGCGTCCTCCGGGTCGTCTTACCGAGGAGGAGTGGGCCGACCTCGATCGCGTTCACTGGCCCGAGGGAAATCCTCACCGGAAAAAGGAGTGATCTCTGAGACTTTGCCTGTTGAAATGCTTCGGGCGAACGTTGAAGGAGAAGCGTGACGGATCGAGAGCCGAACCCAGAGGGCGAAACGGCGCACGAGGATTCCGCGGAGCCCGAGGATGGCTACGCCGGGGCGTATCGTGCCCGGGAGGGGGACAACCCCGACGACATTTTCTTCGGTGAACGGGGAGGGATGAGGGAGATGGAACTGGACCTGGAGTTCGACGATGAGGACGCTGGCGGTCCGGAATTGACCCGGCAGGAGCGTCGCGAGGTCGCGGCGAAACTGGCCGACCTGCCCGTTCTCTCTCCCCGTGAAATCGAGCGAGCCCTGATCGAGCGGGGTTACCGGGGGCAGGACTTCGCGCGGCGCACCGGATCGGTGCTGGCCTACCGGCACATGCAACGACTCCGCCGGGATTTCATTGAGAACGTGCCCGACGAGGCGAGATCGCTCCGGGAGAACTACCTTTTTCTCGGGGCCACGGGGTCGGGCAAGACCTTCCTGGCGGAGATTCTGTTCCGTGAGATTCTCGGTGTGCCCACGGTGGTGGCCGACGTGACCCGCTACTCCGAGACCGGATATATCGGCGACGATGTCCTTATGTTGCTCTCGGAACTCTACGAGGCCTCCGGTCAACACCGGGGCTGGGCCAGTTGCGGGGTAATCTGTCTGGACGAGTTCGACAAGCTGGCCGCGAGTCGGTCGGCGGCTCGTTTCGCCGGGGAGGGAACAACCAAGGATGTCAGCGGCTTCGGGGTGCAGAGAGGCCTGCTCAATCTCCTCTCCGGCAGTGCGTCTCCCTTTCCCATCGATTATGGATACAGTGCCTTCGGGCAGAGACTCACCCTGCCGCTGCGGAACATCATGTTCATCGCCTGCGGTGCTTTCAGCGGTTTGCAACAGGTCGCTGACCTGGTCGAGGGACGGGCCAAGGCGAGCATCGGGTTCCTCGAACGGGAACAGAAGACCTCGGACGAATCGCTGGTGGCGAGAATAGGATTCGAGCTCATGGAGGATACCAAGGCCTTTGCCAACTACGGCATCCTGCCGGAACTGGTGGGACGGTTTTCCCGGATGGTCCCCTTTCAACCTCTCGACGATGAGGTGATGCGCGAGATATTGAACCAGAATGTTCTCCGGGTCTACCGTGAGGAATTTGCCGCCGAGAAAGTGGAACTGTTCGTCGAGGAAGAGGTTGTCGAACATATCGTGCGCTCGGCCCAGAGACGAGAGACGGGGGCGCGTGGGCTGCGCGCCTCGCTGGTGCCCTACCTGGAGGAGGCCGCCTTTCGCGCCTTTGGCGATGGTGGTGGAGCTTCTGTGAGGCTCTTTCTCGAGGGGGGAGAAGTCCGGATGGAGGTCGCCTTCCTGGCCTAAGTCCTCCGCGCATCACGTCGGCGCGCCATGCGGACGCAGCTTGTTCCCCGGGCTGCAGCATCGTAAGGTTTGTCTGCGGGGCGCCGACTGTAAAGAAAACGGCAACCAATCAACCCTTCCCCAAACATGAAATCCCGATCCATCTTTTTCTCCGCCGTGGCGCTGTCATTTCTCGTGCTGGCCTCCGCCGCCTCGTTCCGCCTCTTCGCCGACGACAAGAAGGGCGAATCCATTATCAAAGTCCTCGACGAATCCCCACCCCTCGTGGAATCGGCGCTGGAAAAGACCGACGAAGAATGGAAGGCCCTGCTCACCCCCGAGCAATACCGCATCCTCCGCGAGGATGGAACGGAGCGTGCCTACGGAAAGGTCTACAAGGAGTTCAAGAGCCAGGGGGCGGGCACCTACTACTGCGCGGGGTGCAACGCAGAACTTTTTACCTCGAACGAGAAATTCGATTCACGGTGCGGGTGGCCCTCTTTCTACGACCCCTCACAGGCGAAGAACGTGACGTATAGTGTCGACTATCATCTGGGCTACGCGCGCACCGAGGTGCGCTGCAAGGTCTGCGATGGTCACCTCGGACACGTCTTCACCGGGGAGGGATTCGATACGCCGACTGACAGACGCTACTGCATCAATGGCACCGTCCTGAAATTCGTCCCGGCGAAAGAGGCGGACGAGACGACGGAGACCTCACCGACGGATGAGAGTGCCTCGTCCGGTGGGGCTGAACCGCAATAGGCGAAGCTTATCGGAGAGGGTATCCTGCGCCGGCGGCTCAGGAGGAGGCGAACAGACGACAGGCGGGGGCCCCTCCGCCGAGGGCTTCGATGAGACGCACGGTCTCCACGAGTTCCTCGCCGCGGATCTGCACGAGGCGGCGCTGAGCGGCGAGCAATTCCCTCTCGACTTCGGCAAGACTGGCGGCGCTGATGACCCCCTCCTCGTTCTGGACTTTCGCCATCTGCACGGTCCGGTCGGCCGCGTCGATGGAGAGCAACTGCGCCTCCTCCTCGGCGCGCAGGGCGTCCAGTCCGGTGAGGGCATCGTCGATCTCGCGAAGAGCCCGCAGCACCACCGCCTGGAAATCCAGCAGAGCTTTCTTCCTCACCGCGCTTCTGTGGCGGGACATCGTCGGGTCCGTCGCGCACAGCATCTTGTTGCTCCAGTCCAGAAACTGGGTGCACCGGGTCCGTCCCGTTTCCTCTGGCCCGATCAGGTCCGTCTGCGGAAACAGCTTCGGGACGCCTTGATCGCCCCTGGCGGCGGCCAGGCGAAACCGATCCGCGGCGGCGGCCACGTCGGGGCGATTCTCCAGAACGCAAAATGGGATGGAGCGACTCACCCGGGGCAGACGATGCCGGAGCGGTTCCGGTTCGATGGAAAAACAGGCGGGATCTTGACCCAGGATCGCGGCAATGGCGTTCTCCAGTTTCTCGCGGGGACCGGCCAGTCTGGCTCGACCGGCCCGGATCACCGCCATATCGGCCTCGGCGGCGGCCACGTCAAAATCGCTGCTCAGCCCGGTTTCCCTTCTCGCCCGGGCCAGCTCGAGGTTTTCGTCTCTTCCCCGCATCGCCTGTTCCAGGATGCGGTCCTCCTCGTCGAGATAGCAAAGGCGGAAATAGCTCTGCGCCACCTGGGACTGGAGAGCGAGGCGCAGCCCTTCGCACTGCGCCGCGGTCTCGATCCGAGCCTCCTCGGCCCGGACAGCCCGGTACACTCCACCCCAACGCTCCGCCGCCAGGCTTGCCTCGATCTGGCGCAACTGAAGATTGCCGCAGCCCAGCTGGGTCATCAGCCGGTCCAAGGCGGCATCGTCGAAAACTTCCCACCAGCATCCGGAGACAGACCCCGACGGCCCGGACCGATCCGCTCCGCCGGGTGCGGGGACGGCCGCGGAAAGGGGCGCCTCCTCGCGCTCCAGGGGCACGCACCCGACCAGCAGGCAAACGGCACCGAGCACCCCCGGGGAAAACAGGCGCCATGCCGATGAAGTGTTCGCATTCGCCAGACTCATGGCCGCATTATTTAATATTCCCGGATTATTTCAATACCTTTCCTAATTGACGAAGCCGCGAACCGGGGCCGACTCATCCATCCGCACCTTCAATGAGCGCGACTACCACCGGACGGATGAATGCCCCCTGCAACACTTCGGGACCGGCGACACCGAGGGCGCCGCGCGGTTCCCACATCCCCACCATGCGGATCATTCCGCTGCGCATGGTGGTCTGATTCGTGATCCTCGCCTCGCGGAAGCGCGGGGTGGGGGCGTCGATCGCGATGTCTATTCCTTCCGCGAGGAGGGCTTTCCCCTCGATCTGCGGCGGAGCGTAGTCGTAGTGCAGTCGGAAGTTCAGGTCGATGGTCACGTAATCCGCCCCGAGGACGGGGTCGAACTCGAATTCCGCGCCGATGCGGGATTGGTCCATCTCCGGAGAGAGACCTGATGCCACCGGCTTTTCGTCTTTGTCCTCCCCGGGACGGCTCCAGGAGGAGGCGCCCGCGTGGTAGGCGTAGTTCCATCCCGTTTCCAGTTTCGCCCGAATTCCGCTGCGTGCCTCGAGGTGCAGGGTTTGCAGCAGGGTGACCCCGTCGGACTCGATCAGCGTCTCCCACTGTCTCTGGTGGTTGGCCAGGGAGCGGGTCTCCCGCGCGAACCTCTGGAGCAGGGCCGCGGGGGCCTGGACGATATGGGTCACCACAGAAATGCTTCGCTCCACCCCGGAGCGGATCGACATGATGTAGCTCTCGACCAACTGGATGTTTTCCGGGGTGTTGCGCACCACCAGAGTCGAAGTCTGCGCCAGGTAGTTGGCCGATGATCCGGCGGGAAAGGGGATTCCCGCAGCCCGCAGGATGTCGCGGGCGGTCACGCTGACCTGGAATCGCGGTTCGCTGGCCACCGAGGAGGAGAAAGGGTCGGAGAGTTCCCCTCCACCTCCGCCGGCCGGACCGGACTGCAGCAGGGTCGGTGGAACCGTGTAGCGACGCACGATCATGCCCTCCGGTATCTCCTCCGCCTCGTTCTCGTAGGTGGGCTTGCCCTCGGGAATGGGCAGGACCGCCTCTCCCTCCTGCTCGAGGTATCGAGAGAGCGATTCGTTGGGGAGTGGCAGCACCTTCACCACGTCCGCGGCGATGAAGGCAGCCTGCATCCGTCGGTCGCGAAGCCCGGGTCCCTCGGGTTTCCATGCTCCGAGCAATCGAGCCGTCCCACTCTTCATAGCGTATTGGGACGTAAGGTTCACATCGAAGGTATCCACCAGCGCGGAGGTGACGGCTTTTTCTCCGCGCGCGGTCAGGGGTGCCTGCTTCCTCACCGCGGGGGAGTAGTGATGGTTCAAATGCAGATTCAGGTCGATGGTCTCGTCGTCCGATCCAATGATCGCATCGATTTCCCAGGTCGTGCCCGAGGAAATGACCTCGGTGGTGAAATCGACCTGATCGGCGTCGAGCGCCAATTCACACGGAGCCATGATATCCTCGGCCTGCTCGATCTTGGATAGGTTTCCACTGCGGCATTCCATGGATCCACTTGCCAGGATCTCGACCCCGCCGCCCCGGGCCGCCTCCTCCAGTTCGCGGAGCAAATCGGCGTGGTCGGCTTTTTCCTGGGAACGTCTCACCACGTCTCGAAGCACTTCCGGCGGGGCCGCGAAGATCCACTGATTCAGGCTCACGTATTTCTCCGCGCGGGAGCGGAGCGCTTCGGCGGTAAAGGCGATCGAGCTCTGGGCGATCGCAGGGGCCCTCGCCGCGAGGGTGAGGGATTCGGGATCGAACAGAACGAGGGAACCTCTGGGCAGGGACAGTCCCTGCATTTCGAGGTAGTGATTCGCCACGCTGTTGCTCTTTCGCATGAAATCCCGAATCTGCTCGTCCGAGGCATCTTCCGCCGGGACGACGGGCGCCTTCAGGGCCCCCCGCTCCTCGCTGGTGAACCCGGTGGCGAGTTGGTGAGAGGGAAAGGAGTAGGTCCCGACGACCCACTGGTAGGGATCAGGACTGTCCCCTTCCTGACCGAAGCCATGGCCCAACAGGCTGGCGAAACACAGGCAGAGGGCGGCGCGGAGGAAACGCGAAATCATGGTCAGAGTATGGATCCGGTGATCTGCCGGAACCAAGCAGGAAATGAACGGTTCCGTCCCTCGCTCTTTTTCGATGTATGGTTTGACAAAAATCGTTCGATTTTATCAAAGTCAGCCTGCGGCTCACCCCATGCTCAACTACCATCATCTCCGTTATTTCCGTGCCATTGCGCGGGAGGGAAGTCTGACCGGGGCGGCCCGGGCCCTGAATCTTTCGCAGTCCTCGATCAGCGTGCAGTTGCGGCAGTTGGAGGAGAGCCTGGGCCAGCCTCTCTTTCATCGTCAGAGCAAGTCGCTGGTGCTGACCGAGGCGGGCCGGATTGCCCTGGAGTATGCCGAGACGATCTTTCGCACCGGGGAGGAACTGGTCGACGTCATCACCAATCGGGTGAGGGACCGCCAGCTGTTGCTCCGGGTGGGCGCGGTTTCCACCCTGTCCCGGAATTTTCAGACGGGTCTTCTGCGACCGCTTTTCGGAAGGCGGGACGTGGAACTGGTTCTGCGCTCGGGCAATCTGCGGGATCTGCTCTCCCTGTTGGGGACCCACCAGATCGATGTGGTGCTGTCCAACCTGCCGGCGAAGCGCGATGCCGAGGTTCCCTGGCATTCGCATCTGATCGACGAGCAGCCGGTCAGTCTCGTGGGCAGGGCCGGGATGGCCCGGGGGGGAGGATTTCGCTTTCCCGAGGACCTCGGGGAGGTTCCCTTGCTGGTGCCGAGTCACGACAGCAACCTGCGGGCCGCCTTCGATCTGATGCTGGAAGGGTTCGGCGTCCGCCCCGTGCTCGCGGCGGAAGTCGACGACATGGCCATGCTGCGGCTGTTGGCGGTCGCCGGAGCGGGGCTGGCCCTGGTTCCACCGGTGGTGGTCGAGGAGGAGTTGAAGAGCGGGTTGGTGGAGGAGGTCCACCGGATTCCGGAGATCAGGGAGACCTTCTACGCCATCACCCCGAGCCGGCGTTATCCCAATCCACTGCTCCGCGAGGTGCTCGGCCCGGCGCGCACTGGGGAGGGTGGCTCCGAAGCCGTGGGCGGGACAGAGTGGAGGTAAACACGGGCCTTGATTGCTCGTCGTTTCGCTTTCACAATCTGACCCGATATGAAATCTGCGCTCGTTCTTTTCGCGATTCTCGGTATCTCCCCAGTATTCGCCTCGGACTGGCAACCGCCCGACGACACCTGGAAGTCGCTCTTCAACGGCGAGGACTTCACGGGATGGAAGCTCCCGGACAAGGAGCACAACTGGCGGGTCGTGGATGGTGTGATCGACTACGAGGCCAAGGGGGGAAATCTGGTCACGGAGGAAAGTTTCAAGAACTACAAGCTTCGCCTCGACTGGCGTCTCAAGCGGACCGCGGGTCCGCCCTTCACCGCCAAGCTGGTGGATGGGCAGGGCAACCCGATTCTGGGCGAGGACGGTCAGCAGATCAGCGAGAGCTTCCCCAATGCCGACTCCGGGATTTATCTCCGGGGAACGGGAAAATCGCAGACCAACATCTGGTGCTGGCCGTGCGGATCGGGACAATTCTGGGCCTACCAGAATCACGAAGATCCGGAGGTTCGGGCGGCGGCCTGGCCGGACAAAAACGCGGACCAGCCGGTGGGAGAGTGGAACACATTTGAGATCACCGTGGTCGGAGAAGAGGTCACCGTGGTCCTCAACGGGGTGAAGGTGACGCCTGCCACCGTCTTTCCCGGCATCGGCACCGAGGGACCGATCGTGTTGCAGCATCACGGCGGGTACAACGAGAAGAAGCAGGAGTGGAGTGGTGCCTCGTCCCTGATCCAATTTCGCAACATCTGGCTGAAGCCTCTCGACTGAGGAGGGGCGGCATCCCGTGGCAGAGTGCCCGTTTCCGATCGCGATGAAGAGGCGACCCTTCCTCACCACCCTGGGCTTGACCGCCGCGGCGTGCTCGCGGATCAGCGGAGCCAACAGCCGGCTGGGCGTCGCCCTGGTCGGCACCGGTCGGCGCGGCAGATTGGTGACGCGGAAGATGCTGGACACCGTGCGGGTGGAGGTGCGCAGTCTCTGCGATGTCTGGGACGTCCAGCGCCAGCGGGCCCGGGAGGCCCTGGAACTCGGATCCGTGCACGAGACCTCCAGCCTGGAGGAGGTGCTGGCGCGGCCGGACATCGACGCGGTCGTGCTCGCCACGCCCGATCACCTGCACAAGGAATACGCGGTGCGCATCCTCGAATCCGGCCGGCACCTTTTCCTGGAGAAACCTGCCACCCTGCACTACCAGGAGGGAGAGGAGATCGCCCGCGCGGTCGAAAAGAGTGGCCGGGTCTGCCAGACCGGAACCCAGCAACGGAGCGGCAGTCACTATCGAGAGGCGAAGGAGCGATTCTTCGGTGATCGCGACGTGTTGGGCGAGATACTTTTCGTGCGCACCTACTGGAGTGATTTCGGTTGGCAGCGACGGGTCATCGAGGATCGACCGAAGCCGGAGGGATTCGACTGGGAGCGGTTCCTGGGCCCGGCGCCACAGGTCCCCTACGAGTGGGCACGGTACGACGCGTGGCGTTGCTATCGCGACTATGGCGGGGGCATCCTCTCCGATCTCCTCACCCACTGGGCGGATGTGGCGCAGTGGTTCCTCGACGATCCCAATCCGCTCAACGCGGTCGCCACCGGAGGCATCTACCACCTCGAGGATGGCCGCAGCAATCCCGATACGGTGAACGCGATTCTGCAGTATCGGGGATGGAATCTGACCTACGAATCCACCATTCTTCCGGTGAAAGATGAGTCGCCCGGGGTCCTCTTCCACGGGCTGAAGGGGAAACTCGAGGTATCTCGCTCGGGCTACCTGTTCACCCCCCACAAAGGAGAGCCGGAATCCGTGGTCTGCCGGACCGATCTCGATTTGGAGCACGTCACCAATTTTCTCGATGCGATCGAGGGCGACACCTCGCCCTCCGCTGGAATTCAAGCTGGTTTGCAGGCGGTGAAGCCGGCCCATCTCGCGGTGGCCGCCTACTGGTCAGGAAAGCGGATGGGCTTCAACGCCGACCAGTCGCAGATCGTGGAAGTAGAGAAATTTGACTAAGATGAAAAGGCAAAAAGAACTCACTCGCCGTGGCTTGCTGGCGGCAATCGCCGGCGCAGCCGGACTCGCCTCCGCATCGTCCGGCCTCAGGGCCGCGGCCGCGCGTCGCGGCATACCGCTGGGCTTCGACAATTTTTCGGTCCGAGCCCTGGGGTGGAAAGCCCCTGAATTGCTCGACTACGCGGCGTCTCTCGATGTCGACGTGATTCTCTTTTCCGATCTCGACGTTTTCGAAAGTCACGAGCCCGAGTACCTGAAGCGGATCCGTGAGCAGGCGGACGGACTGGGTCTTGCCATCCATGCCGGAACCGGGGGCATCTGTCCCACTGCGGGCCGCTTTCGGGACAAATGGGGCACGGCGGAGGAACACCTGGCTCTCACGATTCGGGTGGCCCGGGATCTCGGGTCGCCGGTGGCGCGGTGCTTCCTCGGTAACGCCGCCGACCGGAAGGGTGACGGCGGCATCGAGCGCCACATCGAGAGCACCATCGAAGTCTGTCGGGCGGTGCGCGGACAGGCGGTGGACGCGGGGGTCACCATCGCGATTGAGAACCATGCCGGTGACCTCCAGGCCTGGGAACTCGCCGCGCTCATCGAAGAGGCGGGCAGCGACTATGTCGGGGCCACCATCGATTCCGGAAATGCCACCTGGACTCTGGAGGATCCCATGGTGAATCTGGAGATCCTGGCGAAATACGCCGTCTCGTCCGGGATGCGGGATAGCGCGGTCTGGCGTTCGGAGGACGGGGCGTTCGTGGAATGGGCCAACATCGGCGACGGTCACGTGGATTGGAGCGCCTACCTCGATCGCTGGCAGGAACTCTGTCCGCCGGGCACCCCGTTTATCCTGGAAACGATCTCCATGGTCGGTCCTCGCGAGTATCCCTACTTCCGGGAGGAGTTCTGGGAACCCTATCCCCGGGCGCGCGCCCACGAGTTTGGCCGGTTTGCCGCGATGGCGGAGCGAGGCGAAGAGTTTGTCGCTCCCGCGGGCCGGCCCGTCGGGGAGAAATCGAACGAGCTTTCCGCGGCTCAGCAAAAATTCGATCTGGAAGCCAGCCTGCGCTATTGCAGGGATGAGCTGAACCTCGGACTCTAAGACAAACCAGGAAAGGACCTCCCGAGGCCGCGTTCCAGGCTCAGCAATCTCACGAAATCTCCTCGTTGGAGATTCGATTTCGCTCGATCTGGTAATCGTGGATCAGGCGGTCGATTTTCTCTTCGAACGTGGTGGCGATCGAGAAGAGGTCGCTCACCCGGTCGGCGAATTCTTTCTGTTTCAATTCGTCCTCGATCACGAATGATATCTCGGCCAGTTTCTCGATTCTCAACTTGGCGCGGTGCGACATCTCCTTGAACTGGGAAAGGTAGGTATCCATTTCCTTGACGAGTTCCTCTGGGGTTGGTCGATTGCTCAAACCAAAGGCTACGGGGCTGGTGCGGCACCAGTTTCCCTAAGCTTCGGGCGATGGAGGGGAACGTCCCGGCGATTCCGCCGCGTCGCCGGTGTCGTCAGTCGGTCAGGGTGAGAAGGTAGGCCATCAAGTCCCCCATCTCCTCTTCGTTGAGCAGGACCCCTACCGGAGGCATGGGGGAGACTTCGGCGGCATACCCCTCGGCGATGGTGGCCTGGGGATCGACCAGGCTCTCGTGGATTTGCTCCTCGCTGAGGCGCGAGGCGATTCCGTCGAGTGCCGGACCGATGGGGCCTCCCTCGCCCTGAACCTGATGGCAGCGGTTGCACGCGGCGAGGGCATGGGTGTTGAAAATCATGCGCCCTTTCTCGGGATCCCCGCGACGGCGGGAGGTTGGCGGTTCGTCGATGATCTCGCGCAGCGATACATCGTCCCACCAGGCCATTCCCGTCGAAGTCCCCCATCCACCGAACAGGCAGTTGACGGTCAACTCCGACCGATCACCCGAAGAGAAAACCGATTCCACCCGGGTCCACTCCGGGCTGTCTCCCTGATGGGCGCCGGTGCGGGAACCGGGTTGCCCCTGGATTTCGTGGGCGTTCAACTGGGCACCTCGTGCGCCCTGGAGGTTCTCGGTTTTTACCCATCCGCTCAGCCGGTACTCGGTGTGGGGCTTTACCGTGACCCGGGTGAACAGGCTGGTGTCGGCACCTTCCCGGGACGAGATGCGCAGGCTCCGCTCACCGGTGCGGGCCGTGCCGTGGTCGATCTGGTGGTTCGCCCTGCCGCGGTAGGTTCGCACCTGCCATCCGGAGGGCATTCCGTCCGCGACCTCCTCGAACGAAGCGTTGGGCAACAGATTCGGACCCATCGACGTGGAATCGGTCGAGGAGGCCTCGTCAGCTCCGGCGGCCCGCAGGGCGAGGGCGAGCCATTCGTCGGAACGGTTTTCTTCGTTCTGCATCAGTTTCGCGGCCACCCGGGCAGCGCGCCTCCGGTCGGGAAAGTGGGCCAGCTTGGAAAACGCGGCGAGGCGCACCAGGGGCTCCTCCGCCTGAACCACCGCCGTGTCGAAGAAGAGCCGCATACCCTCCGGCGTGTTACCGATGGCGCGGATGGCGTTGCGTTTCAGGATCGAATCGCCATGGCTCAACAGAGCGCGCTGGTGGGTGTCGGCATCCAATTCGCCGATCCCTTCCAGCGTCCAGAGCATGTGGGCGGCCGCGGGTCCCCGGGATTCCCAGAGGCGTTCTTTCAGACGCGGAGCGAGGTCCTTCCGCTGTCGGGCCACGAGGATACGCTGGGCGGTGAGCCGCCAGAACTGGTTGTGGTGGCTCAGAGCACCGAGAAGTTCGTCGTCCGAGGCGTCCTCCAGCGAGGAGATCGCGGGAGCGGAGGCTCCCTCCCAGATCACGCGATAGATGCGGCCGTGTTGCCGGTCTCGCAGCGGGTTTTCGTGGGCGTTCCCGGCCCCGCGAACCCCGGCATAGCCGCCGCGCTCGGGGGTCGGGGTGGGGTTGTGTTGGACGATGAAATTGTACCAGTCGGCCACCCAGAGATGGCCGTCCGGACCAATTTCGGCCGCCACCGGCGAGAACCACTCGTCCGCGCTGGCGAGGAGGTGGAATCGGTTGATCGCCCGGTAGCCGGCGCCGTGGCGACGATGCTCGAACATCCCCAGGAGGTGACCCGTGGGGCCCGAGATAAATGCCATGCGATCGCGCCAGTCGGGGGGGAATTGATCGGAGGTGGCGAGGGTGTAGCCTGCGCCGGAGGTGTATTCGCCAAAAGCATCCACCTGCCGGATGTTCGGGGTGATGGGATGAAACGTGGCCTCATTCGCGATCATTTTTGCGCTGGGCCCGGGTTTGCCTCCCCGATAGCCGGTCTGGGGAAACCCGCCGAAGAAGGCCGGATTGCTGTTGGCCGTGGATCCGAAGGTATCCCCGGCGGCGTTGAAGCCCAGGCCCCAGGTGTTGTTGTTGAACTGGTGGAGGAATTCCATCTTCGAACCGTCCGGGCGGAAGCGGAAGATTCCCGAGTGAAACCGCATCAATTCGCCCCCGACCTCTCCCCGAAAGCCGGCGTAGCCCACGGTGCCGTAAATCCAGTTGTCTATCCCGTAACGCAGGTTCGCCGGGCCCGCGTGAGTGTCTCCGGTGCCCCATCCGGTGATGACCGTTTCGCGCCGGTCGGCCCGGCTGTCGCCGTCGGTGTCCTGAAGAAAAAGGATATCGGGGGCCTGGGCCACCAGCAGGCCCTCGTTCCACACGGCGAGAGAGGTGGGGATGTTGAGTCCCTCGGCGAAAATCTCGACCCGGTCGCAGCGGCCGTCGCCGTCGGTGTCCTCCAGGATCTTGATGACGTCGTTTCCGCCCTGGGGACGAACCTGATTCGGATAATCGACCGTTTCCGCCGTCCAGAGCCGGCCCCGTTCATCCCAGGTCAGTGCGATGGGATTGATGATGTCCGGCTCCGCCGCGAAGCGTTCCACCCTCCAGCCGAGAGGCGCCCGCAGGTAGTCCATGCTGTCCTCGGGAGACAGGGGAAATTGGTAGGGGAGGGGTTTGGGGCGATTTTCGTAGTTGGGGATATCGCTCCTCGGCTCGTAGCGAAGCGGGGTGCGGCGGGAGAGAAAGGCGTCGTAGGAGGCGCGCCGCCTGTCGCCGACCGCCCAGCGAATGCCCGATTCCAGAAGGGCGTGAAATTCCGGCCGCGACCAGACTCTCTCGTCGTGACCGCTCGCGGTGTAGAATACCCGGCCTTTCCCCTCGGTCCGAACCCAGGTCCAGGGTTCGGGACCCGGCCGGGGATCGCCCTCCGGGCCCTCGCGCACCTGGAGAACGGTGCGATTGCTCTCGTTGTGATTGATGTGGTGGTAAGTCTCGTCCCAGGCCCGAAGCGGAGGCGTTCCCGAGATCGCGGGGTGGTCGGGAGCGATGGTGCGGGGCTCGAAGACGCCCGTGCCGTGGGAGCGGAATCGTCCTCCCACCAGCCGGTCATACTCCAGGATATTCTGGAAGCACCAGCTGGCGCTGTGGACCGGAACAAAACCGCCCCCTTCCGTGACAAAATCCCTGAGATTGCGCCAGAGCTTGCGGTCGAGCGTCTTGTGATTGGCGTAGAGCAGCACGGCATCGTAGCGAAAGAGCTTCTCGCAGTCGGCGAAAGCCTCCTCCGGGGTGGTCACGTAGTCGAAGTAGATGGCCTTGCGGCCCAGCGCTTTCGCCAGCATCGGGTAATACAAATCGGAGGGGTGCAGATCCCGCGCATCGTGGCCGAGGAAGAGCACTCGCAGGGGGCCCTCACCGGAAGAAGGGCGCGGCGTCGGATTCTCCGAAGCGGGGGCGCCGCCGGACACGGGTGGGATATCAGAGTTCTCCCGGGCATCGCCCGCAGGCGAAGGGGCGGCGTGGGAAAGAGTGATAAGGAAAAGAACGGTGGGGACGATCGGTTTCATGGGTTCGGAGCGACCTGCGCTCACCATCCCGACGGTAAGGGGCGGCGGCACCGGCGTCTTGGAGGCTTTGGACCGAATTTGTGAAAAACTGGCCAACCGCGCTAACCGGATCGTGCCATCTTTCAGGGCATCGCTGATGCCGTCGCCATCGTCGTCGCAGGAATGAAGGCGAGGAACGGGGTGGAAGTTCAGAAAAGCCGGGGATAGGTTGCGCCACACCACACGCGACCTTATCACGATGGACATGGCATCGAATCAGTCTCTGGGGAGGCGGCATTTTCTGCGCCTCGGTCTCGGCGGGGCGGGGGGTCTCGCGCATGGCGCCATTGCAGAGTTCGGGGTGGCGGCTCCGGGGATGAACCGATACACCAGAACCGCGCAGGCTCTGGGAACGGACGTCAGGTTCACCGTCCTCCATGCCGACGAGGCCACCGCGGCGAAGGCGGTGGACGAAGCGCTCGCCGGGATCGCGCATGTCGAGGGCCTGATGAGCCTGTACCGGGCGGAGAGCCAGCTGAGCGTATTGAACCGGGAAGGCTTCCTCCGGGATCCCCATCCGGACCTCTACGATGTTCTCAGGCGGGCGATGGCACTTTCGGAGCGCACCGGAGGCGCTTTCGACGTCACGGTGCAGCCTCTCTGGCAGCTCTTCGCCGCCCGGGCCCGCCAGGGAAAACTGCCCACCGACGAGGAGATTCGGGCCGTCCGGCGACGGGTGGGGTGGCGGCTGGTTGAGTTGAGCCCCGAGCAGATTCTCACGAAGGTCGCGGGGGTCCGCCTCACCCTCAACGGCGTGGCCCAGGGGCTCGCCGCCGATGTGGCCCGGGCCGCCCTGCGAAATAGGGGCGTCGAGCACGCCCTCATCGATGCCGGGGAATTGAACGCCATGGGACGCACCGTCCGAGCCGATGGCTGGGCGGTCGGCATCGAGCATCCCCGGAAACCGGGCCGCCTAATCGGCAGGACGGCATTGAGCGATCGGTGTCTCTCGACCTCGGGGGACTACTCCACCGGATTCTCTTGCGATCATCGCCACCATCACCTCTTCGACCCGAGGACGGGACGGTCCCCGACCGAACTCGCGTCCGTCTCGGTGGCGGCCCCCAGCGCGCTGGAAGCCGATGCCCTGTCCACTGCGCTCATCGTCATGGGCGAGGAGGAGGGCCTGAGGCTGCTCCGCACCATGGACCGGGTCGACGCGCTCTTCGTGACCAAGGCCGGGGAGATCCGGAGCACCGACGGATTCGGCCTGCTCTGAAGGCCCGGCAGATAAGGAAAATAAATGGTGCACGAGCTTATGAGACCGAGGTCAAGCCTCATTCTTCTCCCCCTGGGCGCCCTGGCGATGGCATTCTTCCTGTGGGGAGCCAACGCCGGGGAGCGGGTGGTCATTCCGATTGAACTTTCCGATCCGGTACATCCGGCGAAACCGAAGCGGAGCCACGAACTCGTTCTCCAGAAGGACGACCGGGGGTTCCCCGCCGGGTATGCCATGTCCCTCACCAGCGAGGTGTGTCTGGACGAGGTGTGCAAGGTTGTCGAGGTCACCCTGCATTGGGATCCCCTCGGCTTCTGCCGCCGCCTGGATTTCCCCGAGGGCAAGCCGCTGACCAAGCGGGAGCATAAGCCTTTCGAGGACCGGGACTACCGCAAACTGGATGAGATTCTCCGGGATCGGGATTCGCTGCTGCGGCAGAAGCCCCTGGAACAGCTGGGCGGTGAGGATCCGGACGACGGGGGCGAGAATGGCTACGGGGAGGGGCTTTCCCGGGCCACTCCGCCTGCCGTCAAGGAGGCGGTTGTCCGCGACGCGGCCTGGACGACCTGGGTGCTGTGGCGATACGCCAACACCGAGATCGTCCCTCTCCTTCGGGAGACGACCTGGGCTCACCGCTCCCCCGACTATGTCGAACACCTGCTCGATAGCGGCAACTGGGACGCCATCGAGTTTGCCCTGACGAATCTGTTGGCAGGGGGCGACACACCGTCAGCCCACATCTCCCGAGTGAGCCGGGCCCTGCCCCGGGCGGAGTTCGCTCAACTCGAACTGGCGCTTCATTACATCCGCCGTGCCAGTCGCGACGAGGGCGTTTTCCACGGGCATCTCATCGAGATTCTGCCCACCCTGGAGGCCAGCGGAGCGGCTCGGGTCGTCGAGGAACTGGCCGGCGCGAAGGAACTGCCAGAGGAGGTCCTGGTCGCGCTCACGACAAAACTTGACCGTCTTCCCTTCTATCCCCTGCACCGCAGTCTGACTCTGCTGGAGGACCGGAGTGTCTCCTCGGAGGAGGCGGTGCGAAATGTGACCCGTCTGCTGGAGAGTGAGGATTCGCTGGTCGCGCGCCGCGCCGCAAAATTCCTTTCCGGGCGAAATCTTCCCCCGGACTCTCGGGCAAGGCTCGATGCCTATCTGCGGGGTGAGTGAAGCCAGTGCGCGAGGATGGCGGGCTGGATGCCTCGGCACCCCCCCGTTTTCGCGCATCTCGCCATCGGTCGGGACGTGGTAAATTGAAGAGATGGACGGGAGCTTGAACCGCTTACTCCTCGCCGCCTTTTTCCTCGGTCTCACCGCGGCTGCCGGGTCGGCGATCGATCTGGATTCGCATTCGGGCGGAGAGATCTACCGGAAGCAGTGCGCCGAATGCCACGGGGCCCGAGGCGAGGGCTCCGCTGTCGATGGCATCGATCCCCTCGTGGGAAAACGTTCTCTGGAATCCTTGGCCGGCCGGATCGAGCGCACCATGCCCGAGGAGGACCCCGACCTCTGTGTGGGACCCGACGCGCGTGCCGTGGCGGAATATGTCTACCACGCCTTCTACTCGCCCGAAGCCCGCGAGCGAAACAGCCAGACGGAAACGCGTCCCGGGCTCAGCCGTCTCACCGCTCCGCAATACCTCAATTCGGTAATGGATATTTTCGGGTATTTCCGAAACAGCCAATGGCCCGCGAAAGCCGCGGAAAACGGTCTCAGCGCCGTCTACGTGCCCAATGGCCGGGGCGGCGTGAATAGATCGACCAACCGGAAGGGAGCGGTGGAGCGGATCGATCGCCGCATCTCCTTCGACTTCGGCGGCGGACTGCCCCAACTGCCCGAGGAAAAGGCCAAAGCGTTCCAGCCCGAGGAGTTCGGCATCGCCTGGACGGGATCGATTTACGCGCAACACACCGGCGTCTACGAATTTGTCCTGCGCACGCGAAACGGCGCCTATCTCAACATCAACGAACCCGATGAGGGGCGCGGCAAACTCATCGATGCCTGGGTCGCCTCGGGGAACGAATTCCGCGAGGAGCGGGGCAGGATCTTTCTCATCGGCGGGCGGATTTACCCCCTGGATCTCCATTTCTTCAAATACAAGGAGGAGAAGGCGATGATCGAACTGCTCTGGAAACCTCCCCACGGCAAGCTGGAGGTGATCCCCGCAGAGGTTCTCAGACCCGAACGGAGTCCGCGGGTCTTCGTCTCCGCGACCCCGTTTCCCGCCGATGACCGGAGTCTGGGCTACGAGACCGGCGTCACCATTTCGCGGGCCTGGATGGACGCGGTGATGCAGGGGGGCCTGGAGGCGGCGGCGCACGCGGACGAATTTCTCGACGAACTCGCCCAGGTGCGGCGGGGGGATTCTCCAGAGGACCGGGAAAAAAAGGTCCGGGCCTTTGCCTCGGAATTCTACCATCTGGCGACGAGACAGCCGCACCGGCCGGACCGGATGCCCGAGGTGGTGGCGTCCGCCTTCGAGGAAGCGGGCGACGACCTGGGCCGGGCGGTGCGCCTCGCCGTGCTGCGCACCCTCACCTCGCCCGAGTTTCTCTATCCCGCCATCTCCGAAACGCATGCCGACCTCTCCTGGCGGAATGCCGGGAGACTCGCCCTGACGCTTTGGGATTCCCTTCCCGGCAAGGAGTTGCGCATGGCCGCGGGCAAGGGTGAGCTGGACACGCCGCAGCGCCTGGCCAACCGGGCCCGCCGCATGCTGGAGGACAGCCGGGCGCGGGCCAAGATGGATGGCTTTTTTGATCACTGGCTGGAGCTGGACAAGGTCGGCAGGATGGCGAAGGACCGCGAGCGCTACCCGGAGTTCGACGCCGATCTGGTCGCCGACCTGCGCACCTCCCTGGACCGGTTCCTCGACGAGGTCGTCTGGGGGGACAAATCCGATTACCGGGACCTGATCCTTTCGGATGTGCTCTACCTCAATCCCCGACTGGCCCGTCTCTACGGGGCCGAATCGGCGGCACAGCCGGGTGGCTTCGAGCCCGTATCGTTTTCCGGACGGAGCCGGCACGGCCTAGTCACCCATCCGCTGCTGCTCGCCTCCCAGGCCTACCACAACAACTCTTCCCCCATCCATCGGGGGGTGTTCCTCTCGCGAAACGTCGCCGGCCTGCCGCTGAAACCACCGCAAGAGGCCATCGAGTTCGACGATGCCAAGTTTTCCCCGGACCTGACCATGCGGGAGAAGGTCACCGAGATGACGAAGGCGAAATCCTGCATGGCCTGCCATTCGACGATCAATCCGGTCGGGTTCAGCCTGGAGCATTTCGACGCGCTGGGTCGCTGGCGCGAGCGGGACGGCGCGAAGCCGATCGACGACGATTCGGTCCTCCAACTGGACTCCGGCGAGGAGGTGGCCCTCCGTGGCGCCGGAGATTTCGCCGCTTTCGTGGCCGATTCTCCCCTAGCGCACCGCGCATTTATCAGTCACCTCTTTCATCACCTGGCGAAGCAGCCGCTGGAGGCCTTCGGCATTCGGGCCGAGGACCGTCTGCTCGACAGCTTCCGGGAAACCGGTTTTTCCATCCGCCATCTCCTCGTCGAGATGGCCCTCCTGTCAACGCAATCCCACCCCCAGAAATCATGACATCGATGCTGAAACGACGCGAACTGCTCAAGCGAATCGGGCTATCCCCGGCGATTGCCCCTTTCGTTTTCGGACTGCCCGGCCTCGCCGAAGCGGCGGGTTCTCCCCGGAAACGTCTCATTGTCATGTTTTCCCCGAACGGAACGGTGCCCCCGGACTTCTGGCCCTCGGGCGAGGGAAAGGACTTCCGGCTCCCCCGCATCCTCGAACCGCTGCAGGCCTACCGCGAGCGCATGCTCGTTCTCCACGGCGTCTGCAACCGGGTGCGGGGGGATGGTGACAGCCACATGCGCGGCATGAGCTGTCTGCTCACGGGAACGGAGCTTTTTCAAGGCAACATCCAGGGCGGCAGCCACACTCCCGCGGGCTGGGCCAAGGGCATCTCCATCGACCAGGAGGTGAAACGACATTTCCAGCAACACGAGGCGAGCCAGACACGCTTCGGCTCCCTGGAGTTCGGCGTCGCCGTTCCCAACCGGGCCGACCCGTGGACCCGGATGTCCTATTCCGGGCCGAACAACCCGGTCGCTCCGATCAGCAACCCCGAGGTGATGATGAAAAAGCTCTACGGGGACCGTCGCGACCGCGAGAATCTCGTCAGCGTGGTCGACGGGCTGCAGGACGACCTGAGGAAACTCTCTTCCGCCATCGGTTCGGCGGATCGCGCGCTTCTCGACCAGCACCTCCAGCTGGTGAGGGACCTGGAGCTGGAGCTGAGCCGGAGTCGGGATGCCGGTGAGCTGGAGCACGCCGTTCCCGACATCGATCCCAACATCGAGTTGGTCAACGACAACACGCCCGAGATCAGCCGCATGCAGGTGGACCTCCTCGTCAATGCCATGGCCAACGACATGGCCCGGGTGGCCACTCTGCAGTTCATGCGCTCGGTGGGCCAGGCCCGGATGAACTGGCTCGGCATCGAGGAGGGACACCATGGGCTCTCCCACGAGCCGGACAAGAACGAGGAGGCGGTGGAGAAATTGGTCAAGATCAATCGCTGGTTCTCCGGGGAGCTGGTCTATCTCCTGGATCGCCTGCGGTCCACCCCGGAGCCCGGCGGCGACGGAACCATGCTCGATCACACCCTGGTCGTCTGGGTGAACGAACTGGGCAAGGGCAATTCCCATACCCTGGACAACATTCCCTTCGTCCTCATCGGCGGGGAGAAGGCCACGGGATTCGCCATGGGGCAATTCCGCAAATTTCCCAAGCACACCCCGCACAACCGTCTGCTCCTGTCCCTGGCGCATGGGATGGGGGTTCCCCTGGAAACCTTCGGCATGCCGCAATTCTGCGAGGGCGGCGCGCTCGACCTCGCCTGATCGGCCCGCCGGGGATGAGACACTGGGTCCTCGCGGCGCGGCCGAAGACGCTACCGGCAGCTCTGGTGCCGGTCTGGGTCGGATCGGTGCCGGTGCTTTTCGGGGACCTTCCGGGCGTAGAGTTTTCCTGGCTCGTCTTCTTTTCCACGCTCTCCGGGGCCATCCTCATTCAGATCGCGACGAATCTCTTCAACGATGCCATCGATGCGGAGAAGGGCGCGGACACGGAGGAACGGGTCGGTCCCCGGCGCGCCACCGCGAGCGGGCTGCTCTCGCGCGAGGCGGTCCTGAGGGGAGCGGTCGCGGTCTGCCTCGTGGCGGTGGTCACCGCTATTCCCCTGATCCTGCGCCACGGGTGGGTTCCCGTCGCCATCGGGGGGACGGCCTTCGCCCTCGCCTATGCCTACACGGGGGGCCCTTTTCCCCTGGCCTACCGGGGACTCGGCGAATTGTTTGTCATCCTTTTCTTCGGTTTCGTCGCCGTCATGGGGACCTACTACATGCAGACGGGAGCCTGGTATGGCCACCCCGGCTGGCTCGCCGCCCTGCAGGTGGGTTGCTACTCCACGGTGCTCATCGCGATCAACAACCTAAGGGATCACGTGCAGGATCGCAAGGTCGGCAAGAGAACCCTGGCGGTGCGTTTCGGGGTCACCTTCGGCCGCTGGGAGATCGCGTTTTTCTGCCTGCTGCCCATCGCTCTCTGGTTCGGTTACGGACCGCTCGACTCCCGGGCGGCCGGAGTCATGGCGACCTCGCTGATCTTCGCCGGCATCATCTCCCGCGGCGTTTTTCTGCGGGAGCCGGGGCCGTTCTACAACAAACTGCTCGCCATCGCCGCCCTCCAGTTGCTTCAGTTCGGGGTCTGGTTCACGTTCTGTTTCGATCTTGGAACGCGGGCACGATGACATCTGGGTGTGGCGCTACGAACTGCGCAGTGCGACTGCACTGAACAGCGTTTCGGCGAGGACGGGGCACCCCGGCGCCCTGATCCGCCGGGGGGCGGGCTTCGGCTGCCTGCACCCCTGGCCGGAGCTCGGCGACCCGCCGCTCGACGATCAATTGGCGGCCCTGGCGGCGGGCGTCCCCACCCCTCTCGCGCGGCGGTCCCTGGCTTGCGCCTCGGCCGACGGCAAGGCCCGCGAGGAGGGCCGCCCTCTCCTGCCCGGGGGACGCCTTCCCCGGAGCCATTGGCTCCTTCGGGAGGGAGACAGGGGGGAACGGATCCGGGAACAGGGATTCACCTCGGCCAAAGTCAAGGTGGGTCGGGATCTGGCGGGGGAACGGGAGCGGATTCTCCGGCTCGCCGACGCCGGTCTGCGAATTCGGCTCGACGCCAACGAGTCGCTGTCCCGCGGCATCTTCCAGGAGTGGTGGAATTCGTTTCCCCCGGAGGTTCGTTCCCGGATCGACCTGGTGGAGGATCCGGTGCCCTGGCACGAGGCGGACTGGATGCGATTGGCCGCATCAGGCGTTCCCCTGGCCGCGGACCGCCATGCCGAAACCCGTCTCGGCCCCTGCCGCTGGGCGGTGTGGAAGCCGGCCGTATCCGATGGCAGGGCGCTGCAAAAATGGGCCGGGAAAGGGGGGCGCGGGCTCATCGTGACCAGCTACATGGATCATCCCCTGGGTCAGATGTGGGCTGCCGTGGGTGCCGCCGGGCTCGCCGACAGGAACCCGGAGGTGCTGGGCGATTGCGGGCTGCTCACCCACCTTTGCTTCGCGGAGAACGCCTTTTCCGAACGACTGGTGACCGAGGGTCCCTGCCTCCTTCCGGTGGAGGGGACGGGCCTGGGTTTCGACGATCTGCTGGAGGAACTACCGTGGAAGAGACTGACCTGACCAGCGAGGCCTACTGGAGAGGCGAGGGGATCGACATCCGGTTGAATCCCCACAACCCGCTCGACCTCACCGGGGTGGAGGAGATCATTCGCGACCGGGGCGTCTCGTCGGCCATCGTGCTGGCCACTTCCGGCACCACAGGCGAGGCGAAGCTGGTCGTTCTGGAGAAACGGGCCTTTCTCGTCTCCGCCGGGGCGGTGAACCGCTGGTGCCGCGTCACCCGGGACGACACCTGGCTGGGCGGCTTGTCGAACTTCCACGTGGGAGGTCTGGGCATCTACGCGAGAGCCTGTCTCTCCGGGTCCTCGGTCCGGTCCATGGACTGGCGCAGCTGGACCCGCGACGGGCGGGCTTTTGTCGAGGCCTGCGCGGGCGTTACCCTGACGTCCCTGACCCCGGTGCATCTCCACGATCTCGTCGCCGCGGAGGTGTGCTGTCCCCCGAGTCTGCGCGGGGTCTTCCTGGGTGGAGGCGCCGCCCCCGCGGATCTGGTGGAGCGGGCCCGCAACCTGGGGTGGCCCCTCTGGACGACTTTCGGGATGACCGAGGCGTGTTCCCAGATCGCCACGGATCTGGAGGGGGGCACGAGGTGGCTGCCCATTCTGCCCCACTGGGACTGCCGCACGGATGAGGAAGGGCGATTGGCGATCCGGGGGGAGGCCCTGATGCGGGCGACCCTGCGGAGGGACCGCGACGTTTTCTGGGATTGGCGGGAGGCCGCCGCAGAGGACGGGTTCTATGCCACGGGCGACCGGGTGGAACTCGATTCCGGTCGATTGCTGCCCCGGGGCAGGATGGACGATCAGGTCAAGGTGCTGGGAGAACGCGTTTCTCTCGGTGCGTTGGAGCAATCCCTGCGGGAGAGCCTGGGACGGCCCGCGATCGTGTGGGCCCGAAGCGATGCCCGCCGGGGTCACGTGCTCTTCGCCTCGGTCGAGGGCGCCGAAGGCGAAGGGCTTGACGAAGCCTTCGCGCGGTGGAACGGAGCCCGGGCGCCGTTCGAGCGGGTGGAATCCATGGGGGTTATCGCACGATTTCCCCGCACCGGTTCGGGAAAATGGGATCGGGCCGAGATCCGTCGCCGCATGGAGGATGGCTGAGATGTTCGG
>CAZLUZ010000013.1:0-18581 GCA_964562825.1 uncultured Akkermansia sp. | reverse complement strand
TCGGATGAGTTGGTTCACCCTTCTTCCCTGGAAGTTGCGTTGGCTCCTCTGGTTCGGGGCGGCGGTGGCGGGGTTCTATCTCGTCGAGGATTTTCGCGGAGCGCTCGCCTGGATGTCCTTGCTGCGGGAGCATCCCGGGATCGGCCTGACGAAAGACGAGTTTGCCGGGGGGCAGGTCTCCCTCGCCGCTCTCCTGGGAACCGAAGCCGGCCGGTATCGTCTGCCGCATCTGGCTGCCCCGTCGCGAGCCGGGCGGAAACTGTCCTACCCCCTCTTCCCCTTTCGCCGGGCCGGACGATGGAACCCCTCGGCCATCCTGGGAAACCACGGCGTTTCCGAACGCGAGTCGGCCCGGCGCATCCTGGAGAAGAACTTTCCCCATCGTTCCTACCGGACCCTGGCCGCGCTCGAATTCGGGGAGCGGGAGGAGGCGCGTCGCGGGATTCTCGCATCCTTCGCAGACTGGGACGAACTGGGCGATGGATTCGCCCTTGCCTCCGGTCCCGGGCTCCGGGAGGAGACGCTGCAGACGCTCCAGTTGATCTGGCAGGGAATCGCGGAGGGAAAATGGGAGGCCGAGGACATCGAGGCCTTTCGCCAGGCTCTCGTCGGAGTGGGCTATCTCGATCGATGCGCGGAAGGAGCCCGACGAGACGCCGGTCTCGCCGCAGCGGACCTGAGAAACCTGCGCTGGAACCCGGCGGCGCGGGTGCGCCTGGCCTGGAGCTGGCCGCACCAGCGACCGGGGAAGACCGCCCCATGGTTCGACCGTCTCGAAGCCGAAGCATCGATCTGGAGCTGGCGGGGAACCCTGCTCCTCATGCCCAACGGGTGGGTGGACCGGAACGCGGTGCAACTGGGCGAGGGCATCCTGCAGGGCGGCCCGCTGGGGGGCGACGGGGAATCGGGTCCCTGGCACCGTCTCGCCCACGAAATCTATCTCCGGCATCTGCCCCACGTCGACCCCCGCCCCACCGCGGCCTACCTCCGCTGCGCCCTGGTGGCCACCGCGGCGGAGAGCTATCGCCTGCGCACGGGGCGGCATCCCCGCAGCCTCGATGATCTCATCCCCGCCTATCTTGAAGCCGTTCCTGAGGATCCCTATGCCCGCGACGGCGGCCTGCGCTACGCAGTCGATGCCGCCGGTCCGGTGATCTACTCCATCGGCCCCAACCTCAGGGACGATGGGGGAAAACCGCGCGCACCCATCAGCGAGGGCGACCTGGTCTGGCGCTATGCCCTGCCCGACGGTCAGACCTACGAGGACTACAGTCATTTCTGATCGAGGGGCCGCATCCCGTATTGACCGGTCCGGAGCGATCCTCTTGAATGGTGGAGCCAACGACATGACGGATATCCTGGAGGCCGCCGGCCAAAAGCAACTCACCCAGCAGGAGCGCTTCGAGAAGACGCGGACCCTGGTCTACCCGGAGTCCGCCGAGGCGAGTGCGCGCCTCGCCCGCGAGGTCGCCGATCTCGTCACGGCCCGCTCCCGGGAGGGAGGTCAACTCGTGCTCGGGCTGGCCACGGGATCGACGCCGGTGCCCTTCTACCGCGAACTGGTCAGATTGCACCGGGAGGAGGGAATCAGCTTCTCCCGGGTGGTCACTTTCAATCTCGACGAGTACTACGGGCTGCAGCCGGACCATCCGGAGAGCTACCATCGGTTCATGCGCGATCAGCTCTTCGATCACATCGACATCCCGGAGGAGCAGATCCACATCCCGGATGGGACGGTGCCACTGGACGAGGTCTACGACAGTTGCCACGCCTACGAGAGAGCCATCGTGGAGGCCGGGGGGCTCGATTTGCAGATTCTGGGTATCGGACGGACCGGCCACATCGGTTTCAACGAGCCGGGGTCGGCCCGGGATTCGCCGACCCGGATGATCACCCTGGACCGGTTGACGCGGAAGGATGCCGCAGCGGATTTCCGCGGCATCGCCAACGTGCCGCGCTCCGCCATCACCATGGGAGTGGGCACCATCCTCAAGGCAAAACAAATCGTCCTCATGGCTTGGGGAGGCAACAAGGCGGGTATCGTTCGGGAGGCCGTGGAGGGCCCGGTCACCGATCAGGTCTCGGCCAGTTTCCTGCAACTTCACGAAAGGGCGCTTTTCCTCGTCGATGAGGCGGCGGGCGCCGAGTTGACGCGTTTTCAGTATCCCTGGCTGGTGGGCTCGGTGAACTGGACGTCCCCGATGAAGCGGCGGGCGGTGGTGTGGCTGTCCCGCAAGATCGGACGACCCATCCTGAAACTGGTCGACGAGGACTACAACGAGAAAGGGGTGGGGGAATTGCTCGTCTCCACCGACCGCGAGGCCTACCACGTCAACATCGACGTGTTCAACGACGTGCAGCACACCGTCACCGGGTGGCCCGGGGGCAAACCGGGCACGGAGAACGAACCCCGTCCCGAGCGGGCCGAGCCGGTCTCCAAGCGGGTGCTGGTGCTGTCCCCGGAGCCGAGCGACGCGGTGGCCGGGATGGGCGGGACGATCGACCGGCTCATCGAGCAGGGTCACGAGGTGACCGTAGCGGTGCAGACCTCGGGCAGTCTCCGGGTTCGGGATTTTTCCGCGCGCAACTTCGCTGTGGTGATCCGGGAGATGGCGGAGACGGAGCTCGGTGAGGGGTGGGAGAACCAGGGGAAATATGCCGAGTCGATCCTCGCCGAGCTGGAGGAGAAAGGCGAGTTCGGCGTCGATTCGGCTCTGGTGCGGCGGCTCAAGGGCTTCATCCTGAGAGGGGAGGCGCAGGATGCGGGCGACGCCTGCGGGCTGGAGCCGGGGCAGATCCGCTTCCTCGATTTGCCCTTTTACGAGAAGGGGAGATACCGGCGCTTCGAGCTCACCCCGGAGGACGTTTCCGTGGTGCGGACCGTGCTGGAGGAGATCCGACCGCACAGCGTGTTTGCCACCGGGCAGGTGGGCGATCCCAGCTCGATGCAGGCCCTGTGTTTTCGCGCGTTTGCCGATGCCTGGGAGGCTTGTGCGGGGCAGGATTGGCGGGAGGAATGTTATGTCTGGCTTTACCGGGGGCGGGACCGCTCCGTCTCGCCCCACGAGATCGACATGGCCGTGCCGATGAGTCCGGGGCAGCTCGAAGAAAAGCGTGAGGCGATTCGAAAATTCCAGTCCCTGGGAGGCGAGGAGTTCGAGGCGCCCGAGGAGAATCGAGAGATCGCCGATGCCTACGACCGGCTCGGCCTCGCCGAATACGAGGCGATCGAGGCCTTCGAGCGGTGGCGCTGAGGCCGGTCGTCCGCGCTGGGAGGGATGCTCAGGGCCGGCCCAGTCGCAGGTCGCGGAAGACCGCGTGGGTGTCGACCACGCGGAGACCGATCCGTCCCGTGGGGTAGGTGGCATCCTCCGCCTTCAGGGTCACCCGCCCCTGGTGAGATACCTCGATGCGAGAACCCCGCACCTCGACGGCGAGCCGCTGCGGTGCGGCAGGATCGATGTCGGCACCCGATCGGGCCAGTTCCGTCCAGTTCGACCCGTCCATCTTCCCGAAGAGAAGCAGATCATCTCGCGGAAGCAGCGCGGCGAAATAGCCCCTCTGCGCGTCGTAGCCCACCGCGGGACCGGTGGTGCGAAAGAGGATCCCGGCATCCCGAGATGCCTCGCCGTCGCGGAAGTCGATCGTCACCTCGATGCGCAGGTCGTCCGGAACGGAACGGTCGAGCATCACCTTCTCTCCGCTGCGGTAGTCGTTGACGGGATGCTCGGGGATGCGGCCGAGATGCAGGCCATCCCCGGCAAACTCGATGAACTGGTGGTGTCCATAGCGACTCCAGGGGGCGGCATGTTCCCCCGTCAGCGGGGAAACCAGGGGTAAGGTGGCGGTGGCAAAGGGCTCTTCCCCCGAGGGCCGGTCCAGCGGCTGACCCCCGGGCACCGGTCGGAAAAAGCGGGGGAAACCGTTCCTCCCGAAATCCATCGGCTGCGCGAAGACGGCGCGTCGCCAGCCGTCCTCGCGATCGCGCTTGGCGTGGTAGATGTGCCACAACTCTGTGCCATCGGGGGAGGTCACGAAACAGGAATGGCCCACGCCAACGGTCTGGCCGCTCGATTGAAAGACGGGGCTGTCATTTTTTACCCAGGCCATGGGATCGAGCGGGTCGCTCCCGGTCAGCTCGAGGTGACCCAGTTTGTAGGTCGGTTTCCAGGAGGCGCCGCAGGAGTAGGTGACAAAGTTGCGCCGCTCCGACCGGAGAACCTGGGGCGCCTCGTTGAGCCCCCGACCGCGGCCCGCGTTGGCGGTGAACTCCCAGGGATAATCGTCGTTGGGGCAGATGCGGACCCGAGGGGGAACCAGTTCGGTAGGGGAAGCCATCGCCGCCGCGTAGAGGAATTGCCGGTCGCTTCCCGGCTCGTCCCATCCCGACCACAGGGCATAGCGTCGCCCCCCGTGCTCCAGCACCGTCATGTCGATCGCCCAGACCGGCGCTCCGGCGCGATCCCCGGTCTCGAGGGGACCGTGCAGAGCGTAGGATCCGAGCGGGTCGTCGTCCTCGGACACGAGCACGTAGGCGAGGTGGTTCTCGTTTCTCCCGTCGGATGCGGCGAAATAGATGTGCCAGCGGCCGTCCAGGAAGTGCAGCTCCGGAGCCCAGACCTGCCGCGACACGGGGCCCTCGTCCGGGGCCGTCCACACGATGTGCTTCTCTCCGGGGACGGTGAGGCGGTCGCCCGCGTGGATGGCGATGGCGCGGTTGCCCTCGGAGAAACACCAGAGATAGCCCCCCGAGCCCGGCTCCCGCACCACCCAGGGATCGGCGCCCTCGGCGATGGGGTTGACGAATTGACCGGGATCGAGCGGACCCTCCGGTCGGGACACCTTGGCTTCGTAGTCCGGGTCCCCGGCGTCCGGCGGCATTGAGCTGTTCCACTCGAACAGGGCCTTCTCCAGGCGTTCGGCGATGCCGGGGTGTTCGTCCACCAGGTTGTTGCTCTCGCCGATATCGGCTTCCAGATTGTAGAGCTGCCGGGCGCTGCCGTCGTAATTCACCAGGAACTTCCATCTGCCCTCGCGCACGGCGAGATCGGGATTGTCTCCCATGCCCCAGCGCTTCTGGTTCCCCGGGCGATCCGGGGGGCGACGGAAGAAGAGCGGTGCCTCGCGTCCTCGCTCCGATTTGCCCAGCATGGCCGCGAGAACGTCTTCCCCGTCGAGTTCGTGATCCGCGGGCAGCGGGGTGCCGGTCAGGGTGTAGAGAGAGCGGTTCAGATCGATCGCGCTGAACACCGCCGCATCGTTGGTCGTTCCCGCGGCCTCCTCCGCGAGGAGACCGGGCCCCCAGATGATGAGGGGAGACCGGATCCCGCCGTCATACAGCCAGGCTTTCGATCCCCGAAGCGGATCGCTGGTGCCTGCACCGATTTCGTGACCGTTGTCGGAGCAGAAGATCACCAGGGTGTTGTCGCGCAGAGCCGCGTCCTCCCGGATGCGGTCGAACAACACTCCGAGCTGTTCGTCCATGGTGTCGAGCACGGCGTGGTAGAGGGCGCGCTTGCTTCCGTCGCCCCAGCGGTCCAGCGGTGGGAACCAGGGACCGTGCACGTCGTCGGGCCACAGGTTGACGAAGAAGGGCTGGCCCGCCGCACCCGCCTGGTCGATGAACTCGAGCGCGGCGTCGACGAAGCCGGCCGTGATCTCGGAGCGCTGCATCAAGGTGACCGGTTTGCCCAGGATATCGGCGTCCTCCCAGATTCGGCCGGGTTCGGAGGAGTCGGGGGTCAGTGTCAAAGGCAGGAGTTTCGCCCCCATGCCCTCGAAATTGGTCAGGCTCCGGTCGAAGCCATAGGCCGAGATGGGCGGGGCGTTGGTCACGTCGCGCTGTCCCCCCATGTGCCATTTCCCGAAGTGCCCTGTGGCGTAGCCGGTCTGGCGAAGTTCGCGGGCGAGCACCGGGGCAGAGGGATCGAGCCATTGTGCCATGCCCCGCTCCTGATTCTGCTCGCGATGGGCCAGGTAGGACGTGATGCGCCAGCGCTGGGGATACTGACCCGTGGTCAGCGCAGTGCGCGAGGGGGAGCAGATCGGCGAATTCACATAAAACTGGGTGAACCGGATGCCCTCGGCGGCGAGACGATCGATGTGCTCGGTCTCCACGACGTCCCCGCCGAAGGAAGAGACGTCCAACCAGCCCATGTCGTCGACGAAGACGGTCACGATATTGGGGGAGTCCGGCTCCGCCCGCCGGATGGGTTGGCCGTAGATCTCCTGAGGATCGCCGGTCTCCGCCATCCAGGCGTCGACGCTTCCCCGCAGTTCGGCGACCCGATCCTGCTGCGCTGGATCGTCGATGAGATTCTCCTCCTCCCAGGAGTCGCGGGTCACGCGATACAATTCCTCGGCGGGACGCACCTGGTAGCGCCGTACCAGCTCGCGCGCCGCGGGGGAGTCGACCGCCGTCTCCAGCCAGCTCAGCCAGTAGGCGTTGTCATCGGTGTTCCTCGTCACGTGGCTGTTGAAGCGCAGCTCGGGGCGCAGATTCCGGATGTATTTCCAGCCGTCGGCGGTGCGAATTCCCCGGATGGGAAAAACATTGAAATCTCCGTCCCCGCTGTGGGTGGTGAGCACCGCGTCGCGGTGGAGGTCGCTTTCGCCTTGCAGCACCGGAAGGAAGGAACGGCCGTCGATCTTGTCGGGGGGGCTTCCGCCGGCGATCTCGACGAGGGTGGGCAGGATATCGATCCACGAGACCATGGCCTCGGTTCGCGCTCCGGGGGCGATTCGGCCCGGCCAACTGGCGATCAGCGGGGTGCGGATGCCGTCCTCGTAGAGGTTCCACTTGCCGAACGGCCACTGGGCCCCGTGATCGCTGGTGTGGAGGAAAAAGACGTCTTCGCCCAGTTTCTCCCGGGCGAGATCGTAGACCTGGCCCAGTTCGTCGTCCATCTTCCGGACCGCCGCGAGATAGCGGGCTCGCCAGGCTCGGGTCGTCTTGTTGTCCACGTGGTGGGCCGGCACCTGGAGCATGGCGGGATCGAATTCCGTCTCCTCGGGCCAGGGGACGTGGGGCCAGTTCGACCCGACGAAGAGACAGAGGGGCCGGTCGCTGTCCCGGCGCCGCAGCCACTCCAGGGCTTTCGGAATGGCGATGTCCTCGTGGTAGCGCCAGTGACGGGCGATGTCGAATCCGTATTCCGGGGTCTGGATGTAGTGACCCACCTTGCCGAAGGAGACCACCTCGTAGCCGAGTTCCTGCAGGTAGGACGGCAGTTTGCGGATGTCCGCTCCGGGCCGGGAGTGGTTGGCCTCGGCCCCGTTGTTCGCCGGGTAGAGCCCGGTGAGCAGGGCGGCCCGACTGGGGGCGCACGAGGGCGAGGCGACGAAGGCCCGGTCGAAAGTCATCCCGGCCTTTGCCAGCCGCGCCATGTTCGGGGTTTCGATCTCGGTGGAACCGTAGACCGAGGAATCCCGCCAGGTGTGATCGTCCGAGAGGAAGATCACCATGTCCGGCGGGGCGGCCCGGCCGATTCCGGCGAGCAGGGCGGTGACGGCGATGAGAGAGAGGAGGACGCGAGGTTTCATGGGGCGATGCTTCGGGAGGTTGGCTGGGGGGATCAGTCCAGGAGAGGTGCTGCGATTTCGCGGAGGGTCTCGGGCGGGGTCTTGCGCACCTCGCGATCGTAGGTGATCAGACCGTTGATCTCGCCCTCGACATCCGTTGTCTGGGTGTAGATGCCCCCGGCGATCCCGCGTTTTTTCAGTTCGGCGAGCATTTCGACGGAGGTGCGGTAGCGCTCCAGCCACTCCTTCTTGTTCTCCGGCAGGCCGCCGTAGCCCCAGTTGCGGGTCTGTTCACTCCACAGGTGGCCGTTCACCGGATACCCATGCCCGCCGAACTCACCCATCACCTTGACGTAGTCGTCGAAGCGTCCGCCTTCGGCGTGCTCCCAGGGAAAGTCAGGGTGCGGGTACTTGTGGGCATCGACGACGTGACCGACGGGATGAAAGTTCCCTCCGCTGGCGATATTGGCCTGACGGGTGGGATCGTAGGCCACCGTCCACTCGCCCACCTCCATGGTGCGGTGCTGGCCCCAGGCCTCGTTGAAGGGGACCCACTGCACGATGCAGGGATGGTTGGCCAGGGTGTCGATCATCAGCTTCAGCTCGGCCATGAACTGTTCGTGGGCCGCGTCGGGCCACACCGCGTCCGGAGCGGGATCCGGCCGCAGTCGGGTCCACTCGGGACTGCTGCTGCCGCCTCCCCGGTATTTTCCGGTCCCGGAACTGACCTGGTCCTGCCACATCAGCATGCCGATTCGGTCGCAGTGGTAGTAGTAGCGGCGCGGTTCGACCTTGATGTGTTTTCGGATGGTGTTGAACCCGGCGGCCTTGAGGAATTCGATGTCGGACCGCATGGCCTCGTCCGACGGAGGGGTGAGCAATCCGTCTGGCCACCAGCCCTGGTCGAGGGTGCCCCAGTGGAAGATGAATTCGCCGTTCAGGGTGAAACGAAGGTGCCCTTCGGCGTCGCGCTCCAAGCCGGTCTCGCGGATGCCGAAGAAGGACTGCACGGTATCTTCGCCGAAGGTTAGCTCCAGCTCGTAAAGCGTCGGCGAATCCGGCGACCAGAGTTTCGGTTCGGGGATGTCCAGGGTGAAACCCGTCTCCGCGTCCCAGGCGATCCCGGCCTCCACCGGAGCGCCGTCGAGGGTGAGGGCGAGCCGCGGCGCGGACGGGAGTGGATCTCCCGATGCTTCGACCCGGATGGTGACCGATCCATCGATCGAGGTGGTGGTGGCCAGGCGCGCGACGTGGGTCTCGGGGACTTCCTCCAGCCAAACGGTCTGCCAGATCCCCGACACCGGGGTGTACCAGATGCCTCGCGGAGCCAGCAGCTGTTTGCCGTGGAGCTGGTAGGCGGTGTCGGTGGCGTCGGTCACCCGCACGATGATCTCGTCCTCTCCCGGCGTCAGCGCTTCGGTGATGTCGAGGGCGAAAGGCAGGTTGCCGCCGGTGTTCTCCCCGACCTTCGTTCCGTTGACCCATACGGTGGATTGGTAGTCCACCGCCTCGAAGTTCAGCAGGGTGCGCCGGCCTTCCGCGGCATCGGCGTCGAAAATCCGCCGATACCAGATGGCTTCCTCCGGTGTGATGCGCCGCTCCACTCCGGACAAGGGCGCTTCGATGGCAAAGGGCACCAGGATCTTGCCGGCCCATTCCCCAGGTGGCGTCTCCCTGCCCGTCGGGGTCACCGCGTAGTCCCAGTGGCCGTTCAGGTTGGTCCATGCCGCGCGCCGCAGCTGGGGACGGGGATACTCCTGCCACGCGTTCTCCGGGGTCACCTCCCGGCCCCAGCGGGTTCGCATCTTTACGCCCGGCCTGCCCACGTCAATGCGGTGCTCGAGGACTTGGCCATTGAAAACATTGGGCGCCTGATAGCTCCCCACCGGATCGCGAAAATCGAGGCCCTCGTAGAGCCCGAGCCCGGGTTGTTGGGCGATCAGACCGGGGGATTTGCGGCTCGCCACCACCTTGTCCCCGACCGAAAGGGTCATTTCCTTTTCCCCCAGCGATGCCGTCAGTTTCACCCGTCCTGACACGGGCGCCTCGGCGGCGATCTCGTGGAGCTTGCCCTCGTTTCGCACCGAGAACATGGGGCGTCCCTCGCGAAAGTGGAGCGACCAGCCGAACCTCACCCCGCCCTGGGCGAGCACCACCCCTTCGGGATTCTTGCCGCGCACCGTGGCGGTGACGGTGAATTCGGCTCCTCCGATCTGGGGCGGGCGTTCGATGCGCCTCTCCTCGGGATCTGGCCTCCCCGCCGCGGCGGCCGCATGGTTGCCCCCGGGCCTGGGGGTTCGGTTCCCGCCCCCGCGGGGATACACTCCGACTCGTGCGGCCCAGGCCTCCCATTTCGCGGCCATTTCCTCGACCTTATCGGGGTGTTCCGCGGCGAGGTTGTTCCGTTCGGTCCGGTCCGCCTCCATGTCGTAGAGTTCCCACTGCTTCGCATCGGTGCCCGACGCGGTCGCGACCTCGGTGCCGACGAGTTTCCACCGGCCGTCGCGGGCGGAGGCGTTGGTCTCGTGCTCGATGAAGATCGGCTCGGCCCGGTCCAGCGGTTTCCCCTGGAAGGCGGGCCGCAGGGAGATTCCGTCGAGCGGCAGGATGTCGTTGCCGTGAGCCTTGGCCGGGTATTCCGCCCCGGCCACGTCGAGGAGGGTCGGCATCACGTCGATGATCTGGGCCGGATCGTGGTACCACTCGTCCCGTGCCGGAATCCCGGCGGGCCAGTGGAGGAAGAAGGGGGTGGCTGCCCCACCCTCGTGGACGAAGTGCTTGTAGAGACGGAAAGGCGTGCTGCCGGCATTGGCCCAGGCCTCGCCGTAGCTGTTGTGATGCTCCAGATTCCGCTTTTCCACATCGTAGAATTCGCCTCGGCCCAGCATGCCCCCCTCCTGGCAGGCGCCGTTGTCGGAGAGGAAAAGGATGAGGGTGTCGTCGAAGAGGTCCGCCTCGCGCAGGAGGGCGACCAGTTTGCCGATATTCTGATCGATCCGATCGACCATGGCGGCGTAGACGGCCATCTTCTGATCGAGTTCGTCGCGGGTCGCCTCGTCGAGGGAATCCCAGTCGGGAATTCCCGGAGTTCGGGGCGATAGCGGCCAGGCCTCGTCGATCAGGCCGAGTTCGATCTGCCGGCGATAACGGGTCTCCCGCAGGTGATCCCACCCCTCGCGGTAGCGTCCCCGGTATTTCGCGATGTCGTCCTCGAATGCCTGCAGCGGCCAGTGGGGCGCGGTGTAGGCAAGATAGAGGAAAAAGGGGCGTTCATCGCCGTCGTCAAGATGCTCCCGGAGGAATCGGATCCCGTAGTCGGTGAAAGCGTCCGTGGTGTAGAAGGCCTCGTCCGTGGTGCTCTCCGGCGTCTCGATCGGATCGTTGCCGAAGGTCATGCCCCTCGGTTGTTCGGGATGGAAAAAGCGCGTCGCCCCGGGGAGGCAGCCGTAGTATTTGTCGAAACCGCGCTGCAGAGGAAATTGGTCGGTGCTGGTCATGCCGAGGTGCCACTTTCCCGTCATCAGGGTGGCGTAGCCGTGCTCGCGAAGGACCTCGGCGATGGTGACGCAGCGGCGGTTCAGGTAGCCCTGGTAGGCTGGGGGACGATTGCCGTAGTCCTGGTCCGGGGGCTGCGTCATGTGGCCGATGCCGGTCTCGTGCGGGTGCAGCCCGGTCAGCAGGGTGGCTCGGGTGGGGCAGCAACGGCCGCTGTTGTAGAACTGGGAGAAGCGGACCCCGCCCAGGGCCAGGGCGTCGAGGTGCGGGGTCTCGATCTCGCCGCCGTGGTAGCCCAGGTCGGAGTAGCCCATGTCGTCGACCATGATGAGGATGACGTTGGGTCGCTCTCCGGCGAGAGTGGTGATGATCCCCCCGCAGGCGGCGAAAAGCGCGAGCAGGGTGGCCAGCATGATGTTGGATTGGGATTTCATATCAGGGTCAATTCAGTTTGTCGTTGTGGATTTCGGTGTTCAGGGGGTGCCGGTCGGTCTCGGGCTGTCATACCGGGTCTTGTCTCGCAGCGCCGGCCACCGTCCGGGGATCAGCGCCTGGAGGTCGTCCTCCGCCTCGCCCCTGCTGGCTTCGCCGAAATCCTGCGCCTCGTCGGGCCCCACCGTGCCGTAGGCGGGATCCTTGGCCCGGATGTGGAGGGAACCGTCGGCGAGGAGCCGCACGTCCAGGGGCACGAGGGTGGTCCCTCGGCGATTGATGGTCTGGGCCGTGGCAGAGAGATCCCGTGTCTCGATCCCCTCCGCGGCCACGGGAGGAACGTTGGCGTTGTAGAAAGCGGTGCACCACCAGCGGCCCCGGTCATCCCGAAACGGGGTGCCGTGACCGAGGAATCGCCCGGCGAACTTTCTCTCGCTGTAGGGACCCGTGATTTCGTCGGCGGTGGCGTAGTAGAGATTGTAGCTGCCGCGGCGCATTTCCCCCGTCGACCAACCCGTTCCAAAGAGGACATAGCGGCCCTCGATTTTCACGAGGAGACAGCCCTCGTGACCCATCCGGGCGGTGGCGCCGCTGGGACCGATCGTCACGGGATCGGCGGCAAAGCTGGAGAAATCGGTCTTCAGCGGGGCGATGCTGGTCGCGCCCCAGACCATCCACCACGTCCCGTCGTCGTCGCGGAAGAGGCTGGGATCGTGGCGGCGCCCCAATTCGGTGCCGAACGGGTTCTCCCAGGGGCCCGCCAGGTCGGGACCGGCGGAGAGGGAAAGGTTCGCCCCGGTCACGGGAGAGGGACTGGTGTGAACCAGCGCCCATCGCTCCGCTACCGGCAGCCAGTGCAGCTCCGGCGCCCAGAGCCGCCACTGGTCCCGCGCCGTCTCCGCGAAAGCATCCGGGTCCGCGCGAAACCAGATGCCGTCTTTCAGACTGTAGGGAGACCCGAGCGATTCCCAGTCGATCAGGTTCCCGCTCCGCCAGACCCTGGCTTTCCACCCGACGAGGGATTCTTCGCCGAGGCCGGTGTTGTAGGGATCGGTCGCCTCCCTGGGATCGTCCGCGGCGGGCGTGGTTCCGGTGAGGTAGTAGATTCCGTCGGGACCGCGGGTGATGTAGGGATCCCGGATCCAGAAATTTGCCACGAACAACGCCCGATCGTGAGCCTCGATGCCGGCGGCAATCTCGGACCTATCCATCACCTCCGCCACCGCCGGTGGTTTTCCCCCGGCGTCTACCCGGGTATAGAGGATGGTCCCGTTGAAAGGAGAGGGCGCCTCGTAGTCCCCGGCGGCACTGCGGATATCGAGCCCCACGGAGAGGGGATCGGTGGGCTGAGCCGGGATCAAACCGGGTGACGCCTCCTCCAGGGTGCGGCTCCGCCCCGCCGAGTCGATGGTCAGACTCATGCGATCCGCGGTGAGCGAGGCGGTCAGCTTCACCGTCCCCCGCACCGGCCGCCGGTCCTCGATTCGGGTCACCACTCCGTTGATCCGCACGTCGAAGACGGCCTTGCCCTCGGAGAAATGCAGGGAATAGCCGTGTTCGCGTCCGCCCTGGGCGATCACGACGCCCTCGGGTTTGGGGGCCTTGGTCTCGGTGACGATGCGGATGGTTTTTCCGGCGATCCGGGGAGACTCCGAGGGCGGGGGTGAGGCTTTGCCCTGCTCCTGTCGGCCGACCGCAGGAGAAACGGGCTCGGGGTAGGTGGCGAGGATTTCCTTGATTCGAGCCGCCACTGCCGCTTGCTCGGAAACCAGGTTGCGGGTCTCTCGGGGATCCTCCTCGTAGTCGTAGAGTTCGAACTCCGGTTTCCCGCCGCCACCGGACCACTCGACGAGGCGGTGGCGTTCCGTGCGAATGGCGCGCCCCATCTTTCGCTTCGGGTAGGCGTGGTAGGCGTGATCGCGAACCCGCGCTGCCGGGTCCCGCAACACGGGAACCAGGCTGACCCCGTCGATCGGTTGCGGTCCGGCGGGAGCCGGCAGACCGGCCAGTTCGGCGAGCGTGGGAAAGAGGTCGACACTCTCCGCCGGTTGGCGGGTGGAGCTGCCGGGGGTGCCGACCCCGGGGGCGGCGATGATCAGGGGGATGCGGTTGGCCTGCTCGTAGTTGGTGTGTTTCGTCCAGATCCCGAGATCGCCCAGATGAAAACCGTGATCGCCCCAGAGGACCACGATGGTCTCGTCGGTGAGGTCGAGCGACTCCAGTTCTCCGAGCACCGCACCGATCTGCGCGTCGACATAGCTGACGCTGGCGTAGTAGCCGTGAATCAGTTGGCGCTTCACCTCATGGGGAATCGGGGCCGGGTCGTCCTTGTCGGGAACGGGAAAATAGTTCCGGATCTCTCCGCCCCGTTTGTGCGCCACGGTGGGGGAACCGGCGGGCAGTTCCTCGTTTTCGGGGAAAGGCAGGGCCCCGGGATCGTGGAGGTCCCAGTAGGACTTCGGTGCGGAAAAGGGGAGGTGAGGGCGGGCGAAACCGGCGGCGATGAAGAAGGGGGTGCCCTCCCGCCTTCTGCGATCGGCCGCCCGGCGGAGGCGTTCCCGGGTTTCTGCGGCGACCCTGCCGTCGGCATAGGCATCGTCAGCGACGTCGGGCCACTCGAAGGCGGCCCCCCGCGGGAGCCGGTTCATGCCTCCGGACGGCGCCTTCCGGTTGGTGAACATGGCCTCCTCCCGGGTCAGCTTTCCCCCGGGTTTGCTCGCCGGATCGAGATACTCGATCACCTTTTCGTGAAAATGCGGCTCCTGGAACGATTCGGGGTCGCCCTCGTTCCCGTGGCCGATGTGAAAGATTTTGCCGAGCGATTCGGTCCGGTAACCACCGTGCCTGGCGAAGTGCTGCGGCAACGTCACCGCATCGGGCAGGGTTTCGCGCAACCGGCTGCCCAGCCCGTAGAGGCCGGTCGAGGTGGAGTGGGATCCCAGCATCAGGGTGAACCGTGAGGGAGCGCAGACGGCCTGGTTGCAGTAGGCCAGGTCAAACCTCGTCCCCCGCTCCGCCAGCGCGTCGATGTGCGGGGTCTTCGCCGCGGGATCCCCGTAGCATCCCAGGGCGGGTTTCAGGTCATCGACCAGGATCAACAGCACGTTGGGCCGATCCGAGGCCGTTGCCACGGGCGCGGTGAGGAGGGCGCCGGCGAGCGCCCCCAGGAGGAGGTAGGGCAACTTCATATCGTCCGAATCGGCGCCGGTGCTATTCCGCGGAGAAGCGATGCACCATGATGTGGCGGTAGGTTTCGCCCGGGCGCAGCACCGCGCTGGGCGCCCGCGGGTTGTTGGGGGCGTCGGGCCAGTTCTCCGTCTCCAGACAGAGGGCGGAGCGATAAGGGTATTTAACCCCGCCTTTACCCGCGACGGTGCCGTCGAGAAAGTTGCCTCCGTAGAACTGGATGGCGGGCTGGTCGGTCAGAATCTCCAGGACCCGCCCGGACCCGGGATCGCGAAGCCTCGCCGCCCGGGTCAGCTCTCCCTCTTTTTCCCCGGAGAGAATCCAGGCGTGATCGTAGCCTCCGCCGTGGGCGAGCGCCTCGTAGTCGGCTGCGACGCGCTGCCCGATCGGGGTGGACTCGCGGAAATCCATGGGCGTTCCGGCCAGGGGAGCTTTCTCCCCGAGGGGAATGAGCCCGGCGTTGGTGGGCAGGTAGTGGTCCGCGTAGAGAATGAGTTCGTGATCGTTGATCGTCGCGGTGGGATCCCCGCCGAGGTTCCAGTAGGAATGATGCACGATGTTGACCACGGTGGGGGCATCGGTGGTGGCCCGAGTTTCCCAGCGGAGTTCGTCCTGGTCGTTCAGGGTGTAGGTCGTCTCGACCCGGAGCGTTCCCGGGTAGCCTTCCTCGCCGTCGGGGCTGGTGTAGCGGAAGGTCACGCCGCGGCTGTCCGCGCGCTCGAACGATTCCCCCTGCCACAACACCTTGTCGAAGCCCCGGATGCCGCCGTGGAGATGGCAGGGGATGCCTCCGGGCTCGTTGTTCGTGGCCAGTTGATAGGTCTCGCCGTTCAGGGTAAACCTGCCGTGGGCGATCCGGTTGCCAAACCTCCCCACCGTGGCGCCGAAGTAGGAGGTGTTGGACAGCCAGCCCTCCAGGGTGTCGTAGCCGTGGGTCAGGTCGGCGAATTCGCCTTCGCGATCGGCAGCGGTGATGGATACCAGGATGGCACCGTATTCCGTGACCACCGCCGTCATGCCCGTGGCATTGGTCAGGGTGTAGCGTTTCACTTCCCGGCCGTCCGGCAGGGTTCCATAGATCGACTCGGTGACGGTGGAACCGGGATGCTCCGGCGGCGCGGCGGCGGCTGACATGATCGTGAGTAGAGAGAACAGGGTGGTTAGGGTGCTTTTCATCGGGTTGAAGGAAAACTGGGATCGGGGGTGAGAAGCCGGCACCGGGCGCCGTCGGAGGCCCGGGTGACGAAGCAGTTCGTTTCGCGGCCGCAGGCGGCGCGGTAGCGATCGCGGAGATGATCGAGATAGGCCGGGGCGGCCTCCTCCCGGACGAGATGAACCGTCGAACCGCCGAAGCCTCCGCCGGTCATGCGGGAGCCGAGATGGCCGCGGTCCGGGCCGAAGGCGTAGCCGGCGTCTACCAGGGCGTCGAGTTCCGGGCAACTGACCTCGAAATCGTCGCGCAGCGAATCGTGCCCCTCGCGCATGAGCCGGGGGAAGAGGTCTTCGTGGCCCTCCTCCAGGGCCTCGGCGAATGCGGCGACCCGGCGCATTTCGGTGACGGCGTGGCGGGCCCGGCGATGGAGCCGGTCCCCGAGGCGGTCCCGCTGTGCCGCGACGGTATCGGGAGAGATGTCGCGGAAAGAGGTGGCGCCCAGGCGTTCCAGGGCCGCCTCGCAGTCTTCGCGCCGCTTGCGGTATGCGCCGTCGGCGAGGGCGTGTTTCACCCCGGTATCGGCCACGACGAGACACACCCCCGGCGGCAGGGGCACCGGAGTCACCGTCAGATCGAGGCAGTCGATCCGGAGCACGTGCCCCGCTTGGCCCGCGCCCACGGAGAGTTGATCCATGATGCCACAGGGCATGCCCGCCCACTCGTGCTCGGCTCGCTGGCAGAGCAGGGCGCGTTCCCGCACGGAAACCCGGTGCCCGGTGAACGCCTCGATGAGCAGGGCGATGGCTGTTTCCAGGGCGGCGCTGCTGCTCAGGCCCGCCCCGGTGGGCAGGGTCGAGGCGATGTCGATTCGGCAGGGCGGCAGCAGCGCGCCCCGTTCCGCGTAGACGCCCATCACTCCGATGGGGTAGTTCAGCCAATGATCCTCCCGGCGGGTCTTGCGGGTGAAATCGTGCGCTGGCAGGACCCGATGCTCCGGCTGCGGGATCGACGTCCAGACCTCGATGCCGCCGGAGGACGAGCCCGGCGCGGCGAGCAGGGAGAGGTGGGGCTCGATCGCCGCCGGCATCACCCAACCCTCGAGGTAATCGATGTGCTCGCCGATCAGGTTGACCCGGCCCGGCGCCTCGATGCGAATCGACGGCGCCACGCCGAACCGCGAACAAAACCTTTGCTCCTGCTCTGTCACGCCCCCCTTATGCCGAAAAATCAGGTCCCGGGCAAGAAACCGTGCTGGAGAACTCGGTCCAAATTTTGTAGAAATCGGGTCGATGCCTCTGACCCATCCGAAACGCAAGCGGATCGCCCTGGTGGTGGAGACGTCCCTGGGATCGGGGCGAGAGATTCTGCGGGGGATCGGCCGTTACGCCCGTGAGGCCGGCGACTGGGAGATCTACCACACTCCTCGGGGGCTGGAGGACGAGGTGCCCGACTGGGTGGCCTCGTGGGAGGGCGACGGGATCATCGCCCGGATCCAGCATGGGCGGATGGTGGAAAAACTGAAGAAAGGCGACTTCGCCGTGGTCGACGTGCTCGGGGTTCCGCTTCACGATTTTCCTCTGGTGCACGTGGACGATGCGAAGATCTCGGCCCTGGTGGCGCGGCATTTTCTGGAGCGGGATTTTCGTCATTTCGGGTTCTACGGCATTGAGGGGGAGAACTGGTCCGAGCGGCGCGAGGAAGGGTTTCGCCGGGCCGTGGAGGGGGCGCGGAGTTTCGCCCGGTTTAGCGGTCAGCGGGGTTTGTCCGATGGGGACGGCGGCGGTGGTCATTTTGCCGGGCTGCAGCGATGGCTCTCCGATCTGCCCAAACCGGTGGCCGTCATGGTGTGCAGCGATCAGCGGGGGCTGATTTTGCTGGAGGCCTGTCGGGCCGCCGGGATCAACGTACCCGGGGAAGTGGCCGTGGTGGGGGTGGACAACGACGTGGCCCTTTGTGAGGTGGGCTCGCCGACCCTCTCCAGCGTGCGGGGCGGGCATTTTCGGGTCGGCTTCGAAGCGGCGGCGCTGCTGGATCGTCTCATCGCCGGGGAACCGGCGCCGGAGTCTCCCATGCGGGTCCCGCCGAACGAGATCGTGGTCCGCGGGTCTTCGGACGGCCGCAGCATCCAGGACCCGGCGGTTCGGGAGGCGGTGCGCTTTTTGCGGGAGCGCTACGCGGAGCCGATCACCAACGACGACGTGGTGAGGGCGGCGGGCCTATCCCGGACGCGGCTGCAGATCCGGTTTCGCGAGGAGGTGGGCATGAGCCTGCGCGAGTATCTCACCGAGCGCCGACTGGTCCGGGCGGAGGAATTGATTCGCGGCACCGGTCTGACCTTCGCCGACATCGCGGAACGCTGCGGTTTCCGGCATCACGAATACCTCGGGTATGTCCTCAAGCGGGAACGCGGCCTGACCCCGAGGCAGATGCGGTGTGGTCTGTAGTCAGTAATCCGTAATCAGTAATCAGTAATCAGTATTCAGTATTCAGTAGACAGTATTTATTCAGTATTTCATCGGTAATCAGTAGTGGTGTGAGGATTTGGTGATCGAAAACAGAAAATTGAGATTGGACTTTCTTGATTCACCCGGGAAGATCCGGTCGTGACCAAACCCGCCGTCTCGGGCCCGAAACCCCGGCCCCTCCCCAAACAGAGTGCCATCACGGCCCTCCTCTCGGCGGCCCTGCTCTCTGCCTTCGGCGGCGAAGTCTGTCCCTACCTCAAGGACCAGGGCACCCTCACGGTCAACTCAATTATCTTCGAACGCGTTTCGGGGGACAGTGGTGGAATTCG
>CAZLUZ010000012.1:0-42838 GCA_964562825.1 uncultured Akkermansia sp. | reverse complement strand
AGCGAGAAGGATGGCCTTGACCACCGCCCCCATGTCCCCGCGCACCCCGGCGCCGTTGTCGTTGAACGCGGCGGCGACCCGATAAATATAGCCGGGGGACGGGTTACTCGTCACCAGGTGCTGGATCAATCTCCGGGCCACGAACGGCCCCACGTTCGGATGTTCGAAGATGATGTCCAACAGGTCGGCCATGTCCTCCCGAGCCGATTGGCCCGCCGGAATGACCGCTCCGCCGAGGACAACCTTCTCCCCGAGGTGATGGTGCTCCTCGAAGGGAATCATCGGATTGATAGAATCCTCGTCCGAACTGTGCACATAGAAGAAGTCACTCGATCCGGCAAAACTCCAGCCCGTCATCGCCTTGGAAACATCGATGATGATCTCGTTGTCGTAGGTATCGATCGCTCTCCCGTCCGGCCCCAACGTCCGGGTACCGTCCTGGTTCAGGTGGTGAAGGCCGATGCTGAAGAGCTGCAGGATCTCCCGGGCGTAGTTCTCGTCGGGCGTCTCCTTGGTGCTGCGCAGCAGGGTGAGGTAGATGCCCATGATGGGACTCAGGGTCACCTCTTCGAGAACATCGCGGTAGTTTCCGAAAGCGTTGCGCACGAAAATGTCGTAGTAGTTTGCCACACCCAAGGTGCGGTCCTCCAGACCGGGGCTCTTGTCCGAAACCACCAGGATCTGGCTCAGGGCATAGGCGATCCGCTGGCGCAGCTGATCCTCGCCGGTGACGGCATGGGTCCACCAGGTATACATCCTCTGGGTGGAGTTGATCGACTCGCGGTCCCGCGAATCTCTCATGTAGGGGCGCAGGGCGAGCATGTGCTCGTATTGCAGGGATGCCGGTTGGGTCATCTGTTCGTCGATCCATCCCTCGAAACCGAGATCGACGACGTCCCGGATCGCATCGGGACTGGGACCGAAGCTGGCTTGGGCGAGAAAACGCGATGCCTCCTCATCGGAAACCGTACTGGGTAGGGTGTAGTCCACCGGGAGGATCGGGCCGCTCTGGTCCGCCGGATAGACCGGGCCCACCGGGGCCTCCGCGACCACGTTGACCGTCCGGGTCAGGGTGCCTGCGGGATTGCCCGAGCGATCCGTCAGCGAATAGGTGAGGGTGTAGGTTCCCGCCGCATCCGTGTCCACCTCACCCGAAATCTTCACCGCGTGGGCGATATCGCCGTCCACGTCGTCCAGGGCGGAGAATCCGGGATCGACGAAATCCTCGCCCACGCCAATGGTGACCTCCTCGCCCCCCTCGAGGCTGAACTGGGGAGCCACCGTGTCGGAGAATCGGAAGGGCTCGAGGTAGCCACCCTCGATGATGGCCGGCCCCTCGATACCCGGCCCCTCCCAGGCCACGGAGAGATGATCGCTACCCGTGCTCTCCTTGTGCCGGGCCTCAATGTAGTAGGACTCGCCCTCCACCAGATAGAGAGGAAAGGACTTTTGCTGCTCCGGATCCTTGTCGAATTCGCGGAAGTAGGTCCAGGACCCCGGATGCGCGATCAGCACTCGATCCTCCGGGTTCCTCGTCGGACTCAGGTAGAGCGCGGTGTTGTAGTCCCCCGCGATGTAGAAGGTGTAAAGACCCGTCCGCGGCACGTGCAGGTAACCCTTCAGGATCTCCGCATAGTTTTCGCCCAGTTCGGGCCCCGTCTCCATACGATAGACCCTCTCCCTCCAGGTCGGATTGTCCGGATAGCGATCGGAGCGATAGAGGTCCGAGAGCCAGGCTCCCGGGATATCCTCCCAATACTCCCGCAACAGGGAGCCCGTGCCCGGAGCGATCGGCGCGAGAAAGCGGACCTCCACCACGTCGCCCCAGTAATGGGCGCCGTCGCTGGCCGCGAGTTGCAGGCGATACGTGCCCGCCGCCGAAAACACCGCCGTGGTCTCGGGAGAGGATTCATCGGCGAAGCTGACCGTCCCGGGTCCGTCCAGAACCGACCAGGAAATCTCCAGTTCCCTCGGACCGAGGTCGAGGTCCCGGACGAAACCGTTGAGAATCACCTCGCCAGCCGGCCAGACTTGCTCCTGGTCGTCACCGGCATTCACGATCAAGTTTTCCTCGGCCGAGGGTGCCGAGGCGAAAGGAGCCACGTACTCGCCGCCGATCACGGTGAACTCCTCGTCCGCCCCGGGAACCTTCCAGGCCACGGAGACGTGGTCGCTGCCGGTGCCCTCCTTATGGCGCACCTCAAGATAGTAGCGCTGCCCCGCCTCCAGATCGATACCGGCCGAAGTCTGCTCTTCGTAACGACCGAATTCGCGGAAATAACTCCAATAGGGCACCCTGGCAATCTGGGTGGCAGCGGCGGGGTTCTCCCGGTCAGCACCGGGCGGACTCATCCAGAGCTGGGTCTCGTAGTCGCCCGAGACGGCGAAACGGTAGGTGCCGGAAACCGGCGCATAAACATACCCCCGGAGCCGGGTGCCATAGTTGTCGCCTCCCCAGCCCTGCGCGAACTCGAAGGCGGGAATCTCATCCCGCCAGTCCGGATCATCCGGGTAGGCATCCTGATTCTCCAGATCCCGCACGTAAGCACCGCTGATGTCGAACCAGACTTCGCGGAGCACCCCGCCCGTGTCCGGGGCCAACGCGGGTTCGATGATCACCTCTACCCTGTCGGAGCCGCTGTTGACCCCGTCCGACACCGTCAAACCGAGCACATAGGTTCCCTCCCGGGGAAAACGGACGTCCGTGACGGGGAAATCCGGCTTGGAAAACATGGCCTCGGCTCCCTCTGGACCGGACTCCGTCGACCAGGTAAAGGAAAGCGGTTGCGGGCCGGCGACCAAGTCATAGGCGTAGGCCTCCAGAGCGAGCTGGTCGGTCGGCCAGATCAGACGCCGATCGAGACCCGCCGCCACGGAGATCTCGGGATTGAACTCGGGAGCCGTGTCGTCGAAGGGAGAGAGAAAGGCGCCGTGGATGACCTCGATCTCGGGGATTTCCGGACCGACCCAGCCGACCGCCAGATAATCGTTGCCCGTGTGTTCCTTCTGCCGTGCCTCGATGTAGTATTTCCGGCCCGCCTGGAGTAGCACCGTGTGTCTCTGCTCCCCGTAACGCGTCCAGTTGTATTGCCCCGTCGCCCTCTCCATGGTGTGGGCGACCAGCTCCGCGTTGCCCGGATTCTCGTCGGAACTGAGATAAAGCTCTCCCCCGTCGTCGGAAGCGATGTACAGCGTATAGTAGCCGTCCCGCGGAGGGTGCAGATACCCCCGCAATCGAGTGCCGTAAAGGTTGTTCCATCCCGAGGGCGTCTCCAGGGTCGGCAGGCGGTCGCTCATGTCGGCCGGACCGGGAAAATTCCCGTCCTCGTCCAACAGATCGGAAACCTTGCTGCCATACTGCTTGAGCCAGACCTCGCGATTGATGGAGCCCACCCCGGGAGCGAGCGCTTCCTGCAGGGTGATGACCACCTCGTCGCTCACCGAGTATCCGACGCCACTCGCGTTGACCCTGACCCGGTATTCGCCCGGCCCGGCGAGCAGCAGGCCGGTGGTCTCCCCGGCGGGATCGGTGATCGATCCGCCCGCCGGCCCGGACACGATTTCCCAGAGGTAGGTCAAATCCCCCTCCAGCGCACCCGGCAGGCGGAAAAACGAAGCGTTCAAATCCGCCCGGCCCATGGGGTAGAACATCTCCTGCGACGCCCCGGCATCGACGAAAAACGAGCGTTCGGGATCGAAATCCTCCACCGCATCATCCTCCTCCCAGGGGGCCAGGGACCACCCCGGAATGACCTCAAACTCCTCCTCATGCTCGAACCTCCAAGCTACCTGCGCGTGGTCGCCGCCCCATCCCTCCTTGTGCAGAATTTCGAACTCGTAGCGATTCCCCGATGCGAGAGAGAAGGGTGGCGAGACCTGCGAACTGTATTTGTCGAAATCGTCCGGAGATGTATAGGAATAGACGGCGGCGGCCTGACGTCTGACCCCATTGTCATCCACGATGTAGAGGCGGGTTTCGTTGTCGCCCGAAACAGCGAAGGTGTATTCGCCCGTTCGGGCCGGCAAGAGGTAGCCGCGAACACGCTGGCCGTAGGTGTCGGCCCAGTTGCGCGGGGTGGACAATTCGTTGATCCGATCCACCACGGTGGGATTGTCCGGGTAGTCTGCGTGGTTGGTCAGGTGGTAGGTGTTGTCGCCAGAGACCCCCAACCAGACTTCGCGGTGCACACTCCCTGCCCGGGGATCCAGAGGTTCCCCGTAAGTCACCGTGACGATGTTCGAGTGGGTTGCACCATTCAGGGTGACCTCGAAACGGAACCGATACTCTCCGGTGGCTGACAATTCCACCGTCGTCTCGGCGGCGCCCGGATCGGCGATGACCGTCTCGCCAGGTCCCCCGGGCACCTGCGTCCACCGCACGCTGGCCCCGGAAACACTCGAACCATCGATTGAGGAGATGGCACCCGAAAGGGTATAGACGGACCCGGGGCGATGCAGCGCGCCATCCGGCCCGGCCGAGGAGAGGAAAGTCAACGTCTCGTCAAAAAGCGGAACGTCGATGCCTCCGGGAAGAGGCGAGAGAAACTCACCGTTGATTTCCTCGGGCCAGGTCCGCCCTCCGTAGGTCCACCCCAGAGACCAGCGGTCTGCCTCCCCGGTATCTCGAAAGAGGACCTCCACAGCGTACTTTCTCCCTGCCTCGAGAAAAACCGCGTCGGAAACATGCCACTCCTCCCCTTGCGAAGCTCGATCCCGCTTCAGGATCCGCGTCAGGCCCGCACTGGACTCGTCGCTGCCGATACAGAACCAGGCTTCCGCGCCGCCCGACAGCCAAAAGCGAACCTCGCCCGTCTCTGGGGGATGGAGGTAGCCACGCACCCGGCCGACATAACCCTCCACCCAATTCTCGGGACCTGCCAGGGTAGTGATCCGGTCCTCCGACGTCGGTTGATCCGGATAGCGGTAGTCATCGCTCATCCAACGGGAAAGCTCGGACTCGCCGGCTTCCAGCCAGACCTCCCGGAGAATCGACCCCGTGTTCGGGTCCAGGGGAGCGTGCACCGTGACCTCCACCTCGTCGGAAATCGTGTTCTGTCCGTCGGAGGCAAGCAGCCGGAACCGGTAGGTGCCCGGTTGCTCGACCAGGACCAGCGAAATGGGTTCGTCCCCATCCTCCACTTCGACTCCGCTGCCGTCCCCGACGACCTGCCACTGGTAGCGATACTGGGCCTCCTGCAATTCGTCGCCCTCGCCTTGGAGCACTTGGCCTAGTAGATAAAATGATGTGCGCGGCCGATAGATATCAAAATTATCGCCGGCATCGATGCGGAGATCACCATTGCCATCGGAGTACGCTACTTCAGCCTGGGGCGGTTCGGCGGATGGGCTGAGGTATTCGCCCGAGATGATCTCGCGATCGAAGCCCCCCTCCAGTGCCCAGGCCACCGAGAGATGGTCGGCGCCGCCCGCTTCCTTATGCAGGGCCTCGATGTAGTAGGTGCGCCCCGCCTCCAAAGATATCGGCATCGATTTCTGGTCCGGCGATTCCTGCCACGATTGAATCGCCGTGGGAGCATTCACGAGGCAGACCCGCTCGCGATCTTCGGCAAAAGCGCTTTCGCTGAGAAAGAGCTCCGCCTGTCCGTCGGCGGAGAGCCAGAAAGTATACTCGCCCGTGACCACCGGCGTGAGAAAGCCGGAATAGCGCGCCCCAAAATTCCGCCCCGCATCGCGCGGAACATCGAACCCGGGAATGATATCGACCACGATGGGAGACCGGGAGAATAAGGGATGCCGCACCAGATCGCTCACCGATTCCCCGGGGATTCCCGACCAGATCTCCCGAAGCAGCCCGGATCTCGCCGGAATCTGGGGAGCCGTTCGGAGATGCTCGATCGTCTCTCCCAACATCACCCCATCGAGCAGGGGCGAGAGACTGGATTCCACCGGTGTCCCGGCCGAGACCGCAGGCGGGTTGGGCGGCTCCTGGGACCCGAGGTGAAAGGACAACAGAACTGCGGTAAGGAGCGCGGCGATACCCAAATGGGATGGCCTGAACAAGGGTTCCATTGCGGTAGTCTCGGATGACCGTCTCCGGGAGACAAAGGTTTTTTCGTTACAAATCTTTTTGATCTTGTCGCTGGCATTCCGTGGCAGGATTAGGGAGGTTGGATCAGGATCCGTTTCCGGTTTTCTCATGAAAACGCTCTGCCTCTTTTTCCTCGCTCCGCTCTGCCTCATTCACACCCCGGGACCTTTGTCCGCGGCCGATCACGCCAGTCCGATTTCGTCCTCCGGATTTGAGGTCGACACCTCGAACCGAAACGAGGTCGCCGCTTTCTATCAGCGGTACTATCGAGCCTCGGAAGGATTCAGCGACCGGGTCAACTGGAGCGGTGATCCGGCCGCCGGCACGCCCGGTGTGACATCGGAGGAGTTCCGCGCCGATGTGCTCCGAAGAATCAATTGGTTTCGGGCGATGGCCGGAGTCTCGGCCACTGTCTCTTTGGATCCGGCGAAAAACGCCAAAGCGCAATCGGCCTGCCTGGCGATGGTGATGAACCGCGACGCATCGGGAATTCCCGGAATCGCCTGGGCCAACCCGTCAGACGATGTCCGCGAGGCCCTGCAGAGGGGGATTCGTTCCCTCTATCTCTACGGCCCCCCGGCAATCGATCTCTACATGATGAACCCGGGCGCACGTAATGTGCTGGCGAGGCGACTGCTCCTGGACAGAAATCTCGACGACGTCGGCCTGGGGGACATTCCCTTCTCCGGTGGAGTGGCGGCAAACTGCCTCTACCTGCGCGACGCCTCACTCTCCGCGCCACGGGTGGCTCCAGAGGAAGGGTTTGCCTCCTGGCCCAACTCGGGCTATGTGCCTTATCAGGTGACGCCGCGGTTCTGGTCCCTGCACCGGGCCGGCGCCGATTTCTCCCATGCCGTGATCCGCATCGACGACGATCGGGAGGACGTGCCTGTGTCCATCGTCTATCGGAACCTCACGGATGAGGAGGGCACCCTGGTCTGGGAGATGAGCGCGTTTCCCGTCAGACACGGGTTGTCCGGGCAGGCGCCGGACGAGGTAATCGGCGTTCCCTCTTTCGGGGAACAGTCCTTCAACGTGACGGTCGATGGAATCAGGGGCGAAGGTATTTCCCCGAGTCTCTCCTACCGGGTCACCGTTTTCGATCCCTTCACCGTTTACCCGGAGGCAACCATCACAGGAAACTACCAGCCCGGACCCGAGGGGGACGACTACACCTTCACCCAGGTCGATCAGAGCGAAGGGTACGAGTTGTCGATCGCGCAGCTTCCTCTTGCCACCACTCCGTGGACCCATGGAGCGGAGGACAGCGACGAGGATGCCTACCTGGACCAGACATCCTACGGGAGCGTGCGACTGGCTACCGCGGCAGCGAAAACCGGGGAGAAGGTTTTCCACCTCTGCTTCCCTTCGGAAAGGGAAAACGAACAGATTCTGGAGATCGACCGGGACAATTTCTGGTTTTTCAACACTCCGCTCGCCTTCTCCTACCGACAGCGCTACGCCTCGCCATCCTCCCGTCTCAGTCTCGAGATCACCACCGACGACTCGACATCTTGGAAGGAAATCTGGGGGGTGAACGGCGCAATGGTCGCGGACGGATCGACGCTTGATGATTTCGCCTGGACCGAGGTGGCGGTTCCGGTCTCCAGTAACGACATCACCCGGATTCGGTTTCGCTATCATGTCGCCGGGTTGGGAGATGTCCACCTGGGCGCCGGAGGAGATTTCGGCTTTTTTCTGGACGATCTTTCTCTCCCTCCGACCTACCGACTGGAAGAGGACATCCGTTCGACTCTCGCGCCGGAAGCCACCTCTTTCCGGTTCGATTCATCGACCGCCGGAGGTCGCCTCATCGACGGCCCGGAGAACCAAGTCTACTACGCGCTCCGGATCCGGCCCCAACTGGGCGGACGATATCTCGACTTTGGTCTGGCTTTCTTTACTTATGTCATCTATCCCGAGGAGGGATTCTACGATTGGGTGAAAAAGAGCCAGCCCGACCTCGCCGGGGGACCGGAGGCCGACGACGATGGTGATGGCTTGTCCAACGGCTACGAATTCGCCTTCGGTCTCGATCCGCTGGATTCTGCCGACGCCACCGCCGCCCCCATGGCGAAGATGTCCGAGGGCGAACTGGTCATCGAATTCGCCCCGCCGGAAGAGATCACCGGCGTCACCTACATCGGCGAAATGTCGCGCGACCTGCAGACCTGGATCCAGATCGAGGATACGGGGAGCGATGGGATGCGGCGCTTTGCCGCACCCGCGGGATCGGGCGAATCCAAAATGTTCATTCGGGTCCGGGTGGAATGGACCCAGTCTCAGAATTGAGCGAGCGCCCACGAGGCGTGCTGGATCACACCGCCGCGGGATCGGGATGCTCCCAGGGACCCCGGTAAGACCGGGCGAGCAGCGCATTGGCCTCCTCATCGCCCTTTACCCGGTGGGTCTCGGGGTCGAATTCCAGCGCCCGCCCCAGTTGCATCGACAGGTTGGCGAGAAAACAGCCGGAACTGGAAATGTGTCCCTCCCCGATATCGGCCACCGGCAACACCTTGCCGCGGTTCTCCCGCGCGTCCAGGAAATTCCGCCAGTGGCCGCGCAGGGCCGAGGCCACGTGGGGCTCGAGACGCCACTTCTCCCTCTCCTCAACCTCCTCCGGATACTTCTCCAGTTCGATGAGGGCGCTGCGGGTGCGTTCCACCTTGCCAGTGCGGTGGGGAATCCAGTCGTAGCGAAAGACACTGCACTTGAGGATTCCCTTCTCCCCGTGAATCGTTCCAAACCACTGGAAATCCCGATCCTGCTCCGGTGAGTCGCCCCAGGTGCGGTGGTTCCAGGTGGCGTTGAAAGCGTCGTGCTCGAAGATCACCGTCTGCGTGTCGGTGGTGTTGGCCCGGGCATCTCTATCTACCAGGATGCCCCCCCAGGAGGTGATCCGCTTCGGCCAGGACAGTCCCAACATCCAGCGGATCATATCATACATGTGCACACACATATCCCCCACGATGCCGTTGCCATACTCCATGAAGGCGCGCCATCCCCGCGGGTGGATGATCCGGTTGAAGGGCCGCATCGGCGCGGGGCCGGTCCAGGTCTCGAAGTCGAGGTGGGCAGGCGGCTCGATATCCGGAGCTTTCTCCCGGGTGAGGCGGTTTCTCATATGCCACCATACCCCCATCTCCACCTTTTCGATCTCGCCGAGCAGCCCGGCGTCGACGATCTCTTGCTTGGCCTCGATGAGATGCGGGGTGCTGCGGCGCTGGGTGTTGATCTGCACCATGCGATTGTATTTTCGGGCCGCGGCCAGCATGGCCTGACTCTCCACCACGTCGACCCCGGTGGGCTTCTCGCAATACACATCCATACCCGCCTGCATCGCCGCGATGGACGGAAGAGCGTGCCAGTGATCGGGAGTGGACACCACCATCACATCGACATCCTTCTCCGCGATCTGCTCGCGGAAGTCCGAATACAATCGGGGTCGCTTACCGGACCGCTGCCGCGAGGCGATCAGGCCGGCCGCCTCCTCCAGCATCTGGCTGTCTGCGTCGCAGAGCGAGACGATCTCCACCGGGGCCACCTGGATCGCGCGCAGCAGGCTGATCTTTCCATACCACCCCGCTCCGATCAATCCGATGCGCACGGGGCGTTCCCCGGCAAACGTGGTCGGAACGAACACTGGCGCGACGGTGGCGGCGATGGCGGACTTGAGAAAATGACGGCGATGGGGAGAGGCAGAAGTCATGGCTGAATCGATCTTTTGGCCCGGCCCCAAAGGAGTGCCCGAGGTCCAGGAAAAGTCTGCGTCAGTCGGTGCCACTTGTCGATCGAATTGCTTCCCGCAGAGATCACGATTCGATCGGAAGGCGAGATCGGGAGGAAGGCCACGCTTCTCGTTTGCCGCAGCAGTTTATCCGGCGCGCCTCGATCCACTCCCGCCTCGCCGAGGTCGGGCGCCTGTCTCTGTGGATTGAACCCGGTTCCACGAACCGGGATCCGAGGTTGGGGCGAGCGGGAAATGCTATCCCCCTCCCCGGGCCGCAACTCGGGGAGACCCGCTCAATCCGAGATGGTGATGCGGTAGAAACCGCCCCTGCTGTACTCGTCGGCGGAAGGGAAAGGCAGCTCCACCAGTTCGTGTACCGGGTCCAGCAACCTCACGATCGAGGGCGCCTCCGCCACGGTTTCCCAGTCGGTCAGATTCCGGCTGAACTCCACGAGGTAGGAAGGTCCCTCCGCCCCGAACCGGCTGCGCCGGGGGAACCGAACCAGGGGCCGACCGTCCCGGAAGAGCAGGGAAGGACCCCGAGACACCGGAGGGTCTTCGGCGACGAGAGGATGGGTGCCGAAGGCGAACTCCCGCAGGTTGTTTTGCTGGTCGCCGTCGGGGTCGTCCAGATAGCCCGACTCTCTACCTACGCTACCGTCCAGGCTGTGGTAGGCGGTCCATTGGGCGAAGCTGGCCGGTGCGACGATTCCGGGACGCCCGTCGATCTGGCGCAGGTAAGCGAGCAGTTGCTCCCGCTCCGCCGAACCCAGATCGAGCACCCGGCGGTGCACCGAAGCCAGGGCCAACTCCTCCGGTCGTGAGACGGTCAGGTCGTCGATGCTGATCCCCCTGGGGCCCAGGTTCTCCAGCAAGACCGCATTGGATGGGCCGGGAAGAAACGATACCTCTTCGACGCGATGCCGTCTCCACTCCAGGCGGGTGAGGTGCGGGTCGTAGGCAAAAGTGTGGGGCACGCCATTCACCGTGATCCGCAGGGTTCCCTGGTGGCCCGTGCTGTAGCGAAGTTCCAGCGCGCCCGTTCCGCCGCTGCCCCCGTCGACACCGAAGAAGGCGATCGAGTCGCCGGTGGCACCCAGGCTGACCAGTTCTCCGTGCATCGAGCCGTCTTCGTTGATGTGGAGGAAGTCGGGAACCCGGGCGCCACCCCCGAGCACGCCGTCCTCGGCCTGGAGCACCACTCCCCCGGCCGCGGAAAACACGTCCTCCAGGCTCGGGGCCTGACCATCGTGAAAGAAAGGCGCCCCGGCCCACGCCCCGAGGAGGGACGGGGTGTCGATACCGTCGAGCGGGCTGTCCAGCCGATTGCCCGAACTGGTCCGGATCGTCCCCACCCGGTGGCGCAGGTCCAGCGCCGAATCCGTATAGGTCCCCGGCGGATGACAGACGGCGCACCCCTCGCGAGTGAAGATGGCTGCCCCCAATTCCGCCTCGGGGGTGAGATTGCCGCCGACCGAGCGGAAGGGCGACCGCGGCACACTGGCCGGCCCCAGCGAGGTCACGTAGGCGGCGAGGTCATCCAGTGCCGCCGACCTTCCGCTATTCGGTGCGCCCAGGGGCGGATTGGGGGATTCCCCCTCGGTCAGGAGCCCGCTGCCGCCAAAATGATTCATCATGTCGAGGATGAAATCCTGAATCTCGTCGAAATTGCCGCTCCAGTGCACCGGGCCGTGTCCCACCCCGGCCCGTCCCCGCAGGTCGGTGGTGTTGCGCAGCCCTTCCCCCCGCTGGGTGAAATCGAAGACCCGTCCATCGTGCATACCGTCGACGTGGCACGAGGCGCACGACATGTAATTCTCGAAACTCATCTCGTCCGAGGCGTGGTAGAAGATGGTCTTTCCTCGAACCACCTCGGGAGCCAGTTTCTCGTTGCCTACCGTCGGGATCGTCTGGGGATTAACGGCACGGCTGCCCCGGTGGAAAAAGCCGTCGAGATCGTGCCGGGTCACGCTGCGGCCCAGGAAATTTTTCACCCAGAGCTGGTTGGTTGAGCTGTCCACGAGCAATCCCTGCGGGGCCGCCCCCGCCGGTATCCTCCAAGTGGTGGACCGGGTGTTCCCCGCCCGTACCTCGAGCAGATCGTAGACCGCCACCTCGTTGTTCCCCTGGAGAGCGACAAAGGCATAGTCTCCCCTCGGCGAAAACGATATCGCGGTGGGCGATTCGCTGTTGTCGACGTCGAGCCGGGCCGACTCGTTGAGATTGGTCGAGGTCACGTTCGGTTCGTTGTGGGTATTCAGGTCGATGCGCCCCACCAGGGCCCGCACGGTGTGATCGTGGGTCAACACCTCGCTGGTGCCCGTGCCCTGGTCGAAGAATTCGCCCGCCTGGGTCTGGTCCTTTTTCGCCGTATACCAGGCCCACTGTCCGTCGGGGGTGATGGTGATGCTCGCGACGTAGTTTGGCACCCCCGAGCCGGCCGAACTCAGATCGAATCCCGCGGTTCCCCGATCCCGATACAGAGGGATGGTGCGCGTCAGAGCCAGGCCCCCGGAGAGATCGATATCCCAGACCTCGCCGTAGTTTTCCGGCGAGAGAAAGCGCGTCACCAGGGCACGGCGCCCGTCCCCGCTCACGGCGATCGCTCGGGCCGTCGGCCCCAGTTCCAGGCGATCGATTTCGATCGCGCTTCCCGCATCGAAGCGCAACAACTGGCCGTTGAGGGGATCGGACAACCCTCGGGCCTCCAGCGCCGCCAAAACCGTGGCCCCATCGGGAGAGGTCACAATGCCCGCCGGGGCACTGCCGTAGCCGGTGTCGATAAACCGATCGAAGATCCCGTCCCCGCCCAGAATGGCGATCCCATCCGCATCGTGACAAGCCACCCAGATGCGCCCGTCGCCGGCCACCGTCACCGACCGGGGATCGATCGACTCCCGCGGGATGTGCGCGGTCAGATCAATCTCCAGGATCACGTGATGGAGGTCGGCATCGATCATGGTGATCGAATCATTGTCGGGGTTCACCGCCCAGACACGCCGATGGGAAGCGTCCAGGGCGAGTGGCGAAGAGTGGGTGGGGAAAGGGCCGGCGAGTTGCGGGGCCACCGTCACCGTGATGATGTTTGTGACCGTGGAGGTGGAACCATCCGGCTTCCTGTCCCGCACCTGCACCTTAACGTCGTAGTGGCCGGTTGCGGCGTAGGTATGGATTGCGCTGCCCGCCGCCGACCAGGAGGTGGGCGGGGTGCCGTCGCCGAAGGTGAAGCGGTATTCCAGGGGGTCGCCCTCGGGATCCGTGGCCGCAGCCGTCGCGGTGACGGGAATACCGGGCTCGAAGGGGGCTTCGGTGACGGTGAAGCCCGAGATCACGGGGGACTGATTGCCCCCCTCGATGGAGGAGCCCGTGGAAAAGGTGAACGAATAGGCCTCGATGCCGTTGCCGACGGCATCCTTGATCCCGCCCTCGGGAATCACCACCTCGTAGGTCGTGTTCTCGAGGAGCGGTTGCGCTGGGGTCAGGGTGAGCACGTCGTCGTGCGAGAAGGACGTCCACGCCTCCACCGGTTCTCCGCCCACCGGACGGAGCAGAATGGTCGACCCATTGATGATGGTATAGGACTCCAGGCTTTCGTGGATGAGAATGCTGATGGGGGCACCCGTGGGATAGCTGGTCTGACCGTCCCGAGGGATGTGATATCCCACGGAGGGCGCCCGGGTATCCGGCTCCGCCTGGTGCACCCATATACCGATACCGTCTCGCCCCTCGAAGCTGTAGGCTCCGCTGACGAGAAACTGGCCGATCGGGAGCAGGTATTGGCTGGTGCCCAGGGGTCCGGCGACGCTACCCGGTGGCCGATGATCGCCGGCTTCGTCCAGTTCCAGAACCGTCTCGAAGGTCTCCATATTGATCTTGTGCCGGGAGGTGAAAATGAATTCATCCTGGGCCTGGGCGTAGGGCACGTTGGTGCCGGGATTCAGCGCCGGAGTCCCGGAAGTATCGATCGAGGTCACCAGGCGAAGATTCGCGGGATCGCTCCAGTCCACGATATCGACCCTGCGCACATCGCGTCGCGAAAAGACGAGGTAGTTCTGCCAGGGAACCGCAATATAGGCCCCCACGGGTCCGCTCAACTTGTCCAGCAGCACCGGGGCCCCGGGAGGATCCTGAAAGATGGGCGAGATGTCGTAGCTGAGCACACCGAGCAGCGATTCGTCGGAGGTCACCAGGAGAATGTTTCCCATCAGGATATAGTTCCCTGTCACCCCGTGTTCCTGAAGGGAGTTCCAGGCATACAGCTCCCGGTCGAACCTTCTCACGAAGGTGGCGCCGTCGGCATCGGACCCGTACTGGATCCAGTGGAAGGGCAGCGACCAGGGCCAATACAACTGATGATCCGACGGGGTAGCAATCCAATCCGGGTGAGTCGAGCCGAAGGTGTTGACCCCCGGGCTGACCCGGCGGATCGCCATGTCCCACGTTCCGCCGATGTAGTCCCCCACCTTGGTGTGGGCGTGATTGCCGTGGTCTGCGATGATCGGGATGCGGTCGCCGTCGGCCTCGGCCAGGACCTGCCCCAGGGAGGCGATATCGCCCGGGTCAGACCACCGAAACACCCTGCGGTCGCCGCCGGTGACGATATTGGTGTAGAGATCCCCGTTGTGGCAGATGATGTTGGTGACCCGTCCGAGTCCGGTCCGGCGATAGACGAGCTGCCCCGGAGTGAAGGTCTGATCGTTGGGAAACGCCGCGGGCACCGGGGGGAGGGACACCTGGAGTGTCGCCGGATCGGTCGCGACCGAGCCCACCACATTGGTCAGCACCGCCCGGTATTGGCGACCATCCTCTCCCCAGACCGGCGTCGGAATCGTCAGGGTGGTCCGTGTCTCCCCGGCGAGATCGTTCCACCCGCTACCGCCGTCGGTGCTGACCTGCCACTGGATCGTCGCCGCGGGCTCTGCCTCATAGGCGATGGCAAAGGTCACCGCGTCGCCCACCTCAACCGCCTGCGTCAAGGGTTGGACCGTGATCGACGGAAGAAAGGCGGGCAGCACCGCGACGGTAAAGAACTGCCGGGCCGTCTTGAAGGGCGCCACGTCGCTGGTCGCCTCGACGACGACCTGGTAGACATTGTCGCCGTCGCGGTCCCGGGGATCGTCGTGATTTGGCGGAGAGACAAACCGGATCTCTCCGGTAGCGGAATCCAGCGCGAACTGGTCGGGGTCGTCCCCACCCGCGATGGCGAAGGAGAGGTTGCCCGCCGCAGGGTCGGTGGCGACGAAGGTGTGGACCGGGCCCACCGCACCGCTCAGAATCTCCGCCGACGGTGCCGAGGTGAAGGACGGGGGCGGCGCGCTCGGACTGCCCACCAGCCGGATCTGGCCCGGAACGCTGTAGTCGATCCGGTAATCGTAGGGCAGCGAGGAAAACTGGAAAGAACCGGTCAAGGAACCACCGTAGGTCGCGATAAGGTATTCGGCCTCGTTCGCGTCGCCTGCGAGCAACGAGACCGACAACCGGGCACCGGCGATGTCGAGATCTCCGCCGACCGCGAGGAGATCCGTCTGCGGTCCATCGATTTCGCAACCGTAGGTCCCCCGGAGGACGACTCCGGACCCGAGATGCAGTGCTCCGGTCTCGCCGGAACGACCGGGGACAATCGAGGAGCCGGCTTCGGCGGTAACGGCTCCCGCAATGAACCCGGTTCCCCCGAGGGCGGCGCCGCTCTCCACCGTCACCTCGCCGCTGCCGGTGGCCGACCCGGCGGTGTTGGTCACGAGCAAGGTGCCCTGCGACACCCGGGTCGGTCCCGTGTAGAGATTTGAATGCGTTTCCGTCCCCACCGTCTCGGTGTAGGCCAACTCCATCGCACCCGCGCCCGTCTTGTGAATACCGCCCGGAACGTCCCCATCCTGGAGCTGGTAATTCAGAAGAAACTCCGGCGTTTCCGCCGGCAGGGTCGTCGAGTCCTCTACCTCGAAAATCCGGGTTCCCCCGAGATAGAGATCGTGATGGAATCCGCCGTTGTTTGAGGGTGACTGGTAGGTGATCGAGGCCGGTTCGTCGGAATCCGGCACCCGGACGTCGGTCCGCAGGCGCAGAGCGTAAGGGAAGTCCCCCCGGGAATGCCGAATGCTGCCCCCCTCGAGAACAAGGCCGAACCCGCCGGAATGGTCGAGAGTCAGACCCGGTCCAGTGGCCCCGAAAGTCAGGACGCCGGAAAGCCGCAGCACACCTCCGATGGACTGCCCGGTTCCGTCGTTGAAGGAGATCGATCCCCGCCGTCGGACGGTGATGTCCGACGACGGCGAGAGAGGGTCGGTGACGTGGGCCACGGTCGACACTTCGCCACCCGGCGCGACGACGAGTTCCCCGGGAACAGCTCCGTCTGCGGAGAGGAGGAGGCGTCCCGCGTTGAGGTAGGTCGTGCCGGTGTAGGTATTGGTTCGCCCGAGGACCGTCCGTCCGGGCCCGCTCACCACGAGATCGATGTCGCCCGCGATCTCCGAGCGAATCTCGAGCCGGATATTCGCGTCCGGGCCCGAGAAGGCATAGAGTTCGCCGGTTCCGGCGGTGATGCGCCCGCCCTCCAGCAATACGGTGCCGAACCCCGCCCCGCGGGAGGCGGCGAGAAATCCCTCGGAGAGCGTCAGGGTGGCCGTGTCGGCGATGCGAAAGGTTCCCTGCGGCCCGAAACCCTTGTGCACGCCGAGACCGGCGATGGACAGATCGTCGGCCACCTCACCCGTGGGAAGCGTGGCAGAGTCGTAGAGATAGCGGGATCCCGAACCCCAGGTGGAGAGGTCGGTGGGTGCGCTCGTCATCGACACCACCTCCAGCCGGTTCGCCGCATTCAGCCGCACCATTCCGGACCGCGAGGTGTGGATGAAAGGGAGAATCCCTGCGCCGAGGCCATGGTCGATCTGGAGGTCGGAGGCGATGGTTCCACTGCCTCCCCCTGAATCGTCGACCGCCAGCATCAGGGTACCGCGGCCCTCGCCTCCCCGATTCAGACCCGATTGCGCATTGTCCAGGACGAGGACTCCATTTTCCGAACCGGCACCCCCGGAGGAAGCGAGATCGATCGCCCCATAACCGTGCAGCACCAGTTCGTCGATCACCTCCCGAGAGGGATTCGAGTCGCTGCGAATCGCCCGATAGGCAAAACGGGCACCGGGCCCGGCCAGGATCACGTCGCCCGAGTCCGACAACTGCTCGACGAGCCCCTCGCCGACCGCATCGAGCCGCACCTCGCCACTCTCGATCCGGAGCTCATCGATTCCGTGGAGATCGGAGCCGAGAAACTCGGTCTGCCCCGAGCGGTTGAGAAAGGTCCCGCGGATCTCCGAGGTGTCGCCCCGGAACACAACCCGCCCATACCCGTTGCCACTCCGGGTGAGCCCACGAGATGCCACCACGGACACCTCCGGCCCGAACTCGATGGAGCGGAACTGTCCCGCCAAGGCCTCGACCAGCGGGGAGTTTCCCACGAAGCCGATGGTCCGGTCCCCCTCGAAACGCAGCGTGGTAAAGTAGGCATTGTCCGGCAGGGAGGTGAGGTCCAGCGTCATCCGGTTCACCGAGATGTCCTCTCCCAGGGTGACCACAGGAGCACTCCCTCCGGAGACCGCCGCAACGCCGAAGCCAAAAATGGCGTGGGCCTCGTCGAGCGCGTTGTCCCAGGCGACGTAGACGGAACCACTGGAATCGAGAGTCCAATTGCGAAGTCCCGCGTCCCAGACTCCGGAGAGGGCCGCCGTATCCGCGGGAAGGGGATCGCCATCGGAAAGGTCTCCGGAAGATCCTCCCCAATAAAGGGGATTGGCCGAAGCCTCGACAGAGAGAGAGAAAATCAGGGACAGCAGGAAAAGCCGTGAAGACCTGCGCCGCGAAATCGGAGGAGGCGGAGAAGACATGCCGGGGGGTTCTCGATTACCCCGCCAAGGAAAACCATGCCAGGGTCTTTGCACCGAGAATCTTCATTCCTGACGCCTGTTTTTGAACGCGCCGAACGCAGCGCACAGCGCAGGGCGGGGGGATCGACCCGGCTGCTCAAACCGCATTGGCCAGCACCGGCCCCGCCGCAGAACCGGTCCACTCACGCTGCTCGATCGTCAGTCGTCCCGCACAACCGGTTTTGCCGAAATCGGAGCAACCCCAAAACGGTTTCCACGATTCGCCTTCGCGAGGCTGCCTCTTCACCATCTTTTTCTCGCAAATCGGACAGGACGGTACCCGCCAATCTTCCTGAGAAAAGACCTTCTCAGCCAGGCTCCGCGCGACTTCCTCACCCAGGTCCCGAATTCCATCGATCACCCGATCTCCGTCGACCAACAGAAGGCGCCGATCGTTGCGGAATTCCTCGAGGGTCCGCTCGTTGAAAAAACCGGAAGTGACGAAAAGCCCCCGCACGAATCCATCGCGGGTCATCGCGCCGAGGAACTCGCGGACCTGCTTCACCTGAACCGCATTCCGATACCTCTTGCACTGCACCGCCATCCGTTGCCCCGGTTCTTCGCGGGAATGGAAGACAATATCGATTCCTCCATCCTCCCCTTTTCGGGTCAGCTTCGCCTCGTAACCGGCGGACTGTAGGATTTCCTGAGTCAACACCTCAAACAGGCGCCAATCCATCTCTCGAAGCATCTCCACGGTGATTTGCATAGAATTGGAAAAATTGTATTTTTCATAATTTAAATGAATTTTAAGGGGAGCGCCAGGAAAATCTTTTCTCGCCAGGCTTTCACCCCGCATCCTGGCGCACCGGCGGGGGTGCTCCGAGGCTTTTCAGTTGTCGGCAGACCTCGCGAAAACCCGCTTCACCGCCCATCTCCGGACTCACCGTGGTGCGAAGCTGATAGCTCACGGCAGATTCCCTCACTGCCCCGAGGCTGGACAGCACCCGCTCGGCGCTCCGGCGATCTCCGGTGAGACGGGCGTAGCGCTCGTCCAGGGGCGCCTTGATATCCAGACCCACCCAGTCGATCCAGGGCAGGAGCTGGCGCAGCCGATCCGGGAGTATCCCCGCGGTGTGCAAGCCGACGAGAAAACCCAGTTCTCTCACTTCGCGCACTGCCGGGAACAACGCATCGTGCAGGGTGGGTTCGCCTCCGCTGAACACCACGGCATCGAGCAGCCCCCGACGCCGCTCCAGCGTTTTGCGAATCCCGACCCAGGTCCATCGGGGGGCCGACTCGGACCGCATCGGCCGGAGACCCGCATTGTGACAGTAGGGGCACCGCCAGGGACAACCCTGGGTGAATACCACCATGGACAGGCGGCCGGGATAGTCGATCGTGGTCAGGGGAACCATCCCTGCCACCGGCAGTTCCGTCGTCAACTCAGGCGGGGAGCAGGGATTCATCGGAGCGGTTTCCCAGGTTTTCCTCGAAGAAGGTGCGCTCGCGAAACTCGCTCTTTTTTCCCGCGTTGAACTGGGAAACCGGGCGGTAGTAACCCATCACCCGCGTCCAGACCTCGCAAGGCTGCACCCGGGGCGCACAGCGCGGACACTCGGCGTGCTCCCCCTCGAGGTATCCGTGCTCCGGACAGATGGAGAAGGTCGGAGTGACCGTGACATAGGGAATCCGAAAACGGGTCAGGGAGCGGCGCACCAATTCCTTGCAGGCGGCCGCGCTGGAGAGCCGCTCTCCCATGTAGAGGTGAAACACGGTGCCACCGGTATAGCGGGTCTGAAACGCCTCCTGGTGCTCCATGGCAGCGAAGGGATCCTCTGTCATGCCCACCGGCAACTGGGAGGAGTTCGTGTAGTAGGGTGCCTCATCGGTTCCCGACTGCAGGATGTCGGGAAAGCGTTTCCGGTCCTCGCGGGCGAATCGGTAGGTAGTGCCTTCGGCGGGCGAGGCCTCGAGATTGTAGAGATGACCGGTCTCCTCCTGAAACTGCACCATGCGCAGGCGCACGTGATCCAGGATCTCGAGTCCAAACCGCCGGCCCGCCTCTGTCGTGATGTCATCCACCCCCGAGGTGAAGTTGAGGATGCACTCGTTGACTCCGTTGAGTCCCACGGTACTGAAATGATTCCGCAGGGTGCCCAGATAGCGTTGCGCGTAGGGGTAGAGTCCCGATTTCATCCGGTCCTCGATGACGCGCCGTTTCCGTTCCAGGCTCTGACTCGCCAGATCCAGCAGGCGGTCGAGTTCCGCAAAAAATCTCGGGGTATCCCCACGAAATCTCCGTCCCAGGCGGGCGCAGTTGATCGTCACGACACCCAGCGAACCGGTCTGCTCGGCCGATCCGAAAAGGCCGTTACCCCGCTTGAGCAATTCGCGGAGGTCCAACTGAAGCCGGCAGCACATGGAACGCACCATGCCGGGTTCGAGTTCGGAATTGATGAAGTTCTGAAAATAGGGCAGGCCATATTTCGCCGTCATCTCGAACAGGCGATCCGTGTTGGGGTGGTCCCAGTCGAAATCCCTGGTGATGTTGTAGGTCGGGATGGGAAAGGTGAAGACCCGGCCCCTGGTGTCGCCCGCCTGCATGACCTCGATGAAAGCCCGGTTGATCAGGTCCATCTCTTCCCGGAGGTCACCATAGGGGAACGGCATCTCTTCCCCGGCGATGATGGGACGTGCCTCCCGCAGGTCCTCGGGACAGACCCAGTCGAAGGTGAGGTTGGTGAAAGGGGTCTGGGTTCCCCAGCGGGAAGGGACGTTCAGGTTGTGAATGAACTCCTGGAAGCACTGTCGCACCTCCTCGTAATCGAGCCGGTCCCGGCGGACGAAGGGAGCCAGGTAGGTGTCCACGGAACTGAAAGCCTGCGCTCCCGCCCACTCGTTCTGGAGCGTGCCCAGGAAATTCACCATCTGGCCGAGCGCGGTGCGGAGGTGTTTCGGGGGCCCGGACTCGATCTTGTTGGGCACCCCGTTGAAACCTTCCCAGAGGAGTTGACGCAGGGACCAGCCCGCACAGTAGCCGGCCAGCATATCGAGATCGTGGATGTGGAAATCGCCATCCCGGTGAGCGCGCTCGATCTCGCCACCGTAGACCTCGTGGAGCCAGTAGTTGGCGATGACCTTGCCGGAGATATTGAGCACGAGCCCGCCCAGGGAATACCCCTGATTGGCGTTCGCATTCACCCGCCAGTCGGCCGCGCTGAGGTATTCGTCAACCGAGCTGACCGCCGGCACCAGGGGTTCCCCGATGTCCCGGGCCAACCGATGCCGGCGACGTTCCTCGCGATACAAAATGGCCCGGCGGGCCACCTCGTGGTGCCCTTCTTCCATGAGGGTCGACTCCAACAGGTCCTGCACTTCCTCGACACTGAGCGCCTCGCCCCGAACCGCCCGGGTGAGCACCCGGTGACAGACCTGATCCGCGAGCCGATTCACCTCGGCTCGGGTTCCGGCGGGGAGGGAATCCTCGGGCTCAAGGCCCAGATGGGCCAGGAAAACGGCTTCCAGCGCGATGAGAATGCGTGCCTCGTCGAAGGGCACCACGCGACCGTCGCGCTTGCGGATGGGGAATGTCTGATCCCGGAGAGGATCGATCTGGTCCAGGCTGAGCTGGCCATCGAAGGATTCGGACAACATGAGTGAACTGGGTAGAGATGGAGAGAAGGAAAGACGGTCGAACACAAATCCCCGGATCTGCTGCCGCGAGGATAAAGCAGTCGTCTCTATACAATATCTTGTGCCCCCGGCTGAGAGCACACACAATATCTGGGGCCTTTCCCGAAAATCAACCCGATATTTTCAGATTCATGATTATTTGGAAGAGTGAATAATCATGACCTTATTGATCGCGCGGGTCGCCGTATCAAGGATCGGAGGGATGGATGCGGATGACCGATTTCACCGCGGCGGCGAGGCGGCGACCGGTGACGAATTCCTCGTCGATGACGACGGAGGCTCCGGCCTCCTCCAGCTCCGGGACGAAGGGGTGATAGCGGGCCCGGGCGATGATGTCGAGTTTCGGGGCGAGGTTGCGCACCGCTGCGGCGATGTGACAGACCGTCCGATGATCGGGAACCGTGATGACGATGGCCCGAGCCCTGGTGATGCCGTGATGGAGCAGCAACTCCAGGCTGGTGGCGTCGCCCAGCTTGGCCTCGTAGCCCAGTCCGCGCGCCAGCTCGATATTTTTCGGGCGGAGATCGAGGACGAAGAAATCGCGCTCGCTCCGGTGCAGTTCCTCCGACACGCACTGTCCCGAGGGACCGAATCCCACGACGATGACGTGATCGCGAAACCGCGGCGAGGGAGACGAGCTCTCCTCCCACTCGGGGGAGAATCGATCGCTGCGGGGAATGCGCTTCTGCAGCCAATTACCGAAAGGGAGAGCGATGCGCACGAAGAAGGGGGTGAGAAAGAGAGAAATCAGCGTGGCCGAGACGAGTAGTCGAAAAAGGTCCTCGGAGAGAAGCTCCGTGCTTCGGGCGATTCCCGCGATGACGACGCCGAATTCCCCGACCTGGGCCAGGGAGACGCCTGTCGCCACGGCATGATTGAGCGGCCGCTTGAGGGCCAGAGAGATGATGGAAATGATGACCGCCTTGCCCAGCAGGATCAGTCCCACCGTCAGGATGACCCTCGGGGCGTGCACCACCATCCACCCGGGATCGCCGAGCATTCCGACCGACGCAAAGAAAAGAGTGATGAAAAGGGACCGCAGGGCGCTGATATCGGACCGGATCTGGGTGGCGAAAGGCGATTCCGCCAGCATGATCCCCGCGATGAACGCGCCCAAAGCCGGAGAGATCTCGAGAGCGTGGGCGATGCCGGCGGAACCCAGGGAGAGGATCACCGCGAGCAGAATGAGGAGTTCGCGGTCCCGGGCGAGGCTGAGGGTTCGGAGCATCCCGGGAAGGACGAAATTGGAGAGCACGAAGAAGCCGCCGATCATCCCGGTGATGAGGCCGACGGCCTTGATGAAATCCAGCCCCATTTCCCCCCATCCTCCGGCTCCGCCGAGCATGGTGACGAGGAGCACGAGGGGCACCACCGCGACATCCTGCAACAGGAGGATGCCAAGGGCTGACCTGCCGTGGATCGAGTCCAGGTCGCCTCTGTCCACGAGCACGCGAAGCACGCAGGCGGTGGAGGAGAGGGCGATCATGGCGCCGATCGCCACGGCAACCCGGAAATCGAGCCCGACCAGGAGGGAAACGACACATCCGAGAACGAGGGTAAGGGCGACCTGAAGACTTCCTCCGACCACCGCGATGTCGCCAAGGCGAAGCAATCGTTTCAACGAAAATTCCAGTCCGATGGCGAAGAGCAGCAGGGAAACCCCCAGTTCCGCCAGGATGGGAACGCCCGATTCGGCATCGACGACGTTAAAAACGGCGGGTCCCATGAGGGTTCCCGCGAGCAGGTAGCCCAGAATGGCGGACTGTCCGAGGCGCTCCAGGAACATGCCCGTGAGCAGTGCGGCGAGGAGAAGGAGGACTACCTGAAAGAAGAAATCCCAGACATTGGTCCCATCGCCCGCCCCGATCGCAGCGATCGTGGCGCTGGCCGTGCCACATTCCAGAAATTCCAACATCTTCTCCCTTCATTGGATCACGAAAGAGGCCCCAACCCAACGAGAATGTTCGGAACACGGAGAGAGAACGGAATCGAATTGCCCTGGGGTTGAATCCTCCGGATCAGGCGCAATATTTCCCCCTCACCGGCACGAGCCGGGCGGATCATGGCATACGAAGTGGAAGATTTCGACACCCAGGTCATCCGGCGATCCCACGAGGTGCCGGTGGTTGTGGATTTTTGGGCGAGTTGGTGCGGGCCGTGCCTCTCTTTCGCTCCCATCATCGAAAAGGCGGCTGCCGAGGCGAACGGCAGATGGGATCTCGTCAAGGTCAACACCGAGGAACAGCGGGAGCTGGCGGATCGCTTTCGCATTCGCAGCCTGCCCACCATCCGGATCTTCCGGGATGGCGAGGTGGTCAGCGAAAAACTGGGCGCGATGCCCGAATCCGTCTTCCGCGAGTGGGTGGACGAGTTCGCCCCGTCGCCCGGGAAAGCACTGGCGGAAGAGATCGATCGCCTGCTCCTGGCCGGCGAAGTGGAGACGGCGCGGGAACGCCTGGAAGCGGACGCGGTTACGATCGATCCGCTCGCCGCCGTGCGGCTGCGCGCCCTGATTGCCCTGGCGGAGGCTCCGAGCGAAGTGGCCGAACTGGTGGGCGGGATTCCTCTGTCGGCTCGCGAACACAACGATGGTCTCTACCTGAAAGCCCTCGCGGAACTGCGCCTCGCCGGCGGAGAGGGAACCTACGGCGAGGGGCTGGACGCCCTCTCCCGGCTGGACTTTGCCCAGGCCGCGGTGAAATGGATCGATTCCCTGAGTCTGAACGATGCGAATGCCGGGGCGCGCAAGGGCTTGAAAAATCTCTTCCTTCTGCTCGGGCCACAACACCCGGTGACCCGCGAGCACCAACCCAGTTTCTCCCGTCTGGCCTACTCGTAGGACCGTCTGGCAGGCGATCGCGGTTCCGGGAGCTTTCCCCTTGCCTCCGCAAGCCCGCCTGAGGCAGGCTGGGCCGGATGAAGTCTCTTCTCCCCGGGTGCTGCCGGATCCTGCTTCTCCTCCCGGCCACAACTTCCCACCTCGCCGCCACCCCCGTCCCACTCGTCAATCCCTCGGCGGAGATCAACGGGGGCGTGGACGGTTCCGAGGTGAGCGATCCGTCCGTCCCGGGATGGACGGGTTCGGAAGCCCAGGTCAACCGCGGAAATATCGACTACGGCAACGGAGCCTGGAGGCTGACCTACGAAGACGGGGGACACCTCTCCCAGATGACGACCCGAGTCATCTCGACCGGAGATTCCTTTTCTCTCCGCTTCGACGCGGCAAACTTCGCCTCGCCCGACGGTTCCGATTTCAACGCCGATCTCACCCTGATCGGGGGCGCAACCGGGAACGGCGATTTCAACGGAGGGTCGGGAGAAGGGGTATCCTGGAGCTTCGTCGAGACCGACGCCTGGACCAACATCGGGACGGGCACCCAAAACGTCGAGGCGACCAAGAGCGACAAGTCCGTCGACGGAACCCGCAGCGCCGTAATCGCCCAGGGGGACAACAAGATTTTCGGTCTCGACACGGGACACACCCTGACCGCCGGCGAGATCTTCCGGGTCACCTACCAGTGGCTCGATGCCAGCAACTGGAACGACGCCACCGACCGGGTCCGGGTCGCCCTTTTCACCACTGACGACGATCTCATCGACGGCGTGCGCACCGATATCGAGGCGTTGACCTCGGACCTTTCGACGAGCGACGGGGCCTACGAACTCCAGGTCGGCACCTTCGCCGCCATTCCTGCCTGGGCCGATGGCCGGAGGCTCTTCGTCGCGATCGACTCCGTGACCGACGACGACGGCTCGGGCTTTGCCCGACTGGACAATCTGACGCTGCGGCGCGGCACCCCGGCCTCGGCCGGCGCCGCCGCCCTGTCGGTCGATTTCTACGTCGAAAACGGCGGGGCTGACCAGATCCTCGCCAGCTATGACCGCGCATTCAAATCCCTGTCCATCGGCGATTGGGAGCACTACCACGTGGCGGTTCCCCCCGGATTACTGGACCCCGGCGCCGGTCGGACCCTGGGCATCCGGTTCCGCGGAGCCGCCTCGGCCGACCATTCCTACCAGTCGATCGACAACGTCCGGCTCGATGCCTGGCCGGCTGCCGCCGGCGTGCCGGTGACAATCGTCAACCCCTCGGGAGAGATCAACGACGGCGTCGACCGCAACGGGATCGCCGCGCAATTCGATCCCGCTACCACCGGGTGGGACGCCGACTCCTCCGGGTCAGGCCAATACATCAACGACGGAGCCTCGGATGGGGCGTGGCGGCTCACCCTTTCGGACACCGGCGACTTTTTCCAGATGACCGACCAGACCATCGAACCCGGGGATGGCTACACTCTCGCCTTCGACGCCTCGACCTACGGCAACCTGCCCAGCCATTTCCGGCCCTACCTCTATATCGAGGACGGAGGACGGGTGCGCATCCTGGAGGAAATCATTCGATTTCGCGAGACCGACCAGACAAACAGCTGGAACCGCTATCGTCTGACCGCCCCAGCGGCCTCTCTCGATCGCTGGGCAGGAGAGACCATCGGGGTGGGCTTCGCCGGCGTGGACGAATCGGAGACCCGTTTCCTCGCCATCGACAATGTCTCCCTGACCCGCTGGCCTGGAGGAACCTCGGTTCCAGGCGATTTTGTGGAGTCCTGGGAAACCACCCCCGACCAGGTGTGGACCGGACCGGGCACCTGGGGAAACCGCCTCCTCGACTGGGAGGTGGCATCCGGCCGGGTGCGGACCACGGGCGACTCCGCCTCGCGCGACCGGCGCACCATGCACCGCACCGGCACCTCGATCCGCGGCAACGGGGAAAACTTTCACCTCTCGGTCCGCACCGATCTCGACGGGGGCTCGTGGAGCAGTGGCGCCCGCACCGGTTTCCTCATCGGTGCCGGCCCGAATCTGGACTGGAAGGGCGCCTCGCTCACCCACGACGGATGGGGCCGAGATTTCGGGCTGTTCTGCGGCATGCGGGGCGACGGGACCGCCGTAATCGAGGATTTCTCCGCGCAGTCGACCTCGGCCATGGGAACCCCGGGATCGACCCCGGGGACGGTGCCAGCGCCCTCCCGTATCGAACTCGATGCCCTCTACGATGCTCCCGACTATCTCCTCACCGTCAGCGTCTACGAGGGCGACAGCGACAACTTGGTCAGCCAGGCCACCGCCGCGGTCACCTCGGACCGGGTGCTGGGATCCTTCGGACTCCTCTCGCATCGCGGAAGCGGCGGCGCCACGCACTGGTTCGACGATTTTTCCGGTCGCGGGGCCGCGCTGCAGCACGAGCCGGACCGGCAACTGACCATCGTCGGATCCCTCCATACCCTCAGCCGGGGCACCATGCGAATGAGCGCCCAGTTCATGCCTTTCGATCTCGCCACCTCCCCGACGGCCTACCTCGACACCTGGAACGGTAACGCCTGGCAGCAGACGGCATCGGCCCCGATCGATACCGCCGCCCGATCGCCCTACAACGCCGTCTTCACCGTGACAAACTGGGATGACACGGTGGACACCCCCTACCGCGTCCGCCTTCCTCTCAACGACACCGAAGGCGGCAGCGAGCCCCACACCTGGGAGGGCACCATCCGCCGAGACCCGGTGGATCGAGACGAGATCGTCGTCTGCGCCACCACCTGCCAGCGCATCTGCGCGGTCAACCTAGAGACGGAGGGCCGCGACTGGACCCCCGTCGAAATCTGGCATCCCCACACCCAGGTACTCGAACACGTGCGCAAACACGGGCCGGACCTCCTCACCGCGGACGGCGATCAGATCTACGAGGGCCAACCCACCCCGCCTGACAATTCCAGCGATTTCGACCGCCATTACGACTACCTCTCCAAGTGGTATCTGTGGTTGTTGCAGTGGCGCGAACTGACCCGGGACATCCCGGCGCTGGTCTATCCCGACGATCACGACGTCTACCAGGGCAATCTCTGGGGCGAGGGCGGACGGGCCAGTAACAACCAGAACGAGGGCGGCTACGTGCGGCCGGCGGATTGGGTGAAGATGGTCGAGCGCACCATGACCGCCAACCTGCCCGACACCGATCCCTACAATCCCGTGCAACCGCCGCCGCCCGTGGAGCAGGGCATCGGGACCTATTTCACCGGCCTCGTCTATGGGCGCATCGGAGTGGCGGTGATCGAGGATCGGAAATTCAAGACCGGGGCGAGCAATCCGCCCCCGGAGGAGGAGCAGGTCCTCCTGGGTCAGCGACAACACGATTTCCTCGAAGCCTGGACCCGCGACTGGGCCGGGCAGGATATCAAGTTCTTCACCTCCCAGTCTCCGCTGGGCAGTCTTCGCACGCACGCTAGCAACGGGTTCAATTTCTCGGTCAACGACCGGGATAGCAACGGCTGGCCGGTGCACCGGCGCAACGAGGCGTGGAGAATCATCCGCAAGAGTTTCATGTTCCAACAGGCTGGCGACCAGCACCTCGGAACCGTCGCCCACCACGGCGTCGACGGGCCACGGGACGCCGGTTACTCCTTCACCGTTCCCGCAATCGCGAATTTCTTCGCCCGTTGCTGGGACCCGGTGAACAATTCGTCGGGGTCCACGGGAACGATCAATCCCTACCAGGGGGATTTCTTCTTCGACGGCAACGGCACCCTGCCCGACGGAGTCACCCCGAATCTGACCTCGGATTTTCCCCACCACTTTGCCATTCTCGCCGCCTCGAACCCGGCCGATTACTACACCCAGACTCTGGGCATCGATCCGCCGGCACTCCACGATCAGGCACCGGGCTATGGCATCATCCGGATCCGCAAATCCACCCGCGAGATCACCTTCGAGAACTGGCCCCGCTACGCCGATCCCGAATTCCCCCAGACCGGCTCCCAATATGCGGACTGGCCCATCACCATTTCCCAGTTCGACAACGATGGCCGCATCCCGGAGGGATATCTGTCCGTGGTGGACACGAGCGACTCGGACGACCCGGTGATCGGGGTCTTCGACGAAGGCACCGGCGAAACCGTCTACGTCGTGCGCATCCGGGGAAATCGCTTCCTTCCTCCGGTCTATGATGCCGCAGCCAGCTACCGGGTGGAAATCACCGAGGGCGACGCCGCTTTTCCCACGGAAACCCGGAGCGATCAGACCGTCGACACCAGCACGGCCCATCGGATCGACCTTTTCGGAGCGGACCGGAGCGCCATCGTGCTCGGCGAATCCGCCCGGCTCCGGTGGCAGGTACGTGGCGGGGAGACCCTGACCATCCAACCGGGTGTCGGCGAGGTGACCGTGCTGGACATGCTCGGAACGGGATACGTGGAGGTCTCGCCAACCTCCGACACGACCTACACTCTGCCCTCCGACGATGGCGCGGGCGGCCAACGGCAGGCCACCACCACCGTGCGCGTCTTTCCCGACCGCCCGAGTTGGCGAGAGCTTCATTTCACCTCGCTCGAACTGGCGGACGGCGGACTGGAGGCCATCCTCTGGGGCGACGAGGCCGATCCCGAAGGGGACGGGATCCCGAACTGGCTGGAGCACCTCCTGGGAGGCGACCCCAGGATGGAGTCCCCGGGGATCCTGCCGTCCAGCGCAATGATCGATCGCCCCGACGGGAAACGCTACGGGATCCACGAATACAGGGAGCTGGTTCCGACGGGCGAGGCCGCCTACCTCTTCGAGGCGGGGGATGATATGGAAAACTGGGATCCGGTGACCCCGCCTGACATCGAGGAGATCGAGCGGATTCCCGGTGTCTCCGGTGTTCCGGATCGCGTGCGCACCAGACACCTTCCCTCCGTGGACGATGATTCGCGTATCCGGCGTTTCTACCGCATGCGGATCGTGGACCTGCGGTGACCGTGACCCGACGTGTCTCCCCGCGGCCGGCCCCTACCTGGGGCGATTGATCAGGTGTTCCTCGAAAGCTCGCTGAATCTCCTCCTGATACAGAATCTCGCCCTCCTCAATCCTTCGACCCTCGGCATCGATGACCGATTCGACCTGGAAGTCATCGGGCGATTCGGGGTAGAGACGGAAGAGGACGGACGCGGTGATGTCTTCCTCGCCATTGTGGAAGGTCAATTCTGTTCGGCTGCTTTGCATGAATCGATACCGGGGTGATTTCTCCGGGTTTGACGCTCAGATTAACACGAGATGGCAGTTCTCGCACGCGGTGCCAAGGGCCGCAAAATTCACCTTGCCCCGGGAGGGTTTCTTCGGCAACGGGTCGATGACCGAAGAACTGCGGCGGGAAATCGCCCCGGTCAGCGGGTGGTGGCGGGTGCGGGCGGGCTCAGCTGCAGCGAGAACAACCAGGTGAGCCCCAGCCGCTTCGCCAGGATCGCGGCCAGGAGAGGCAGAAACAACGCGCCTCCCAGTCCGATAACGAGGTGCACCGCGAAATCCGTCACCCCGAGCCGGAGCAACAGGATCCGAATCGACGCTCCCACGAGCACGTGGAGCACGAAGAGGTAAAGGGAATACTTGCCCAGTATCATCAACAGGGGCAGGAGATGCAGTCGTTCCAGGAGCACGGAGGTGGCCAGAGTGGCGGCCACTGCGATCAGGGCTACCGAGACGCCGGTGGGCCAAGTGATCCACAGCCACGTCGCGGAAGAATCGCGGGTCACCCCGACCCCGTGCACCAGCGCTACCACCAGGAAGATGCCCGCCAGCGCGATGGTTCCCAGCCAACGCAGTCGCAGCTGCGGAACCACGGCAAAGAGCCTGGCGGCTGCGACGGTCCCCAGCGCCATGTAGAAAAAGAACTGCATCAGCTGAAACAGCGGCCCCCAATCGGCGAGGCTGATGCGTCCCACGGGAGTGTCCAAGCCGAGCACGCGGAAGTCCACATTCAGCGGGAGAAGGACGAGCACGATCCCGGTGGAGAGAACCACCCAGCGCCGACCCGTCCATCTCAGGAGCGCGTAAAACAAGAGCAACGCGAGAAACAGGACGTAGAGAAACCAGAAATGATCCACCGGATCGAAGAGGAGGCGCGAGGGCAGGCTGTGTAAAGGGACCGCTGGTTCCGCACCGCTCGCCCGCGCCAGAACCCACGCCACCGCGGTCTGCAGGGTAGACCAGATCAGGTAGGGCCAGACCAGACCGCCGATCTTTCCCCAGGCGAAGGTCCCCCACCCTTTTCGCATCGAGTTCGCCGCAAACAGCCCGGAAACGAAGAAGAACAGGGGCATGCGGACCGCCTGCAGCACCGGGTTGACCGCTTCGAAGAGTCCCTCGGGGATCCTGATCTGGTCACCTCTCCGGTCGATTCCGTGCCAGACATGGTAGAGCACCACGAGGGTAATGCTGATACCCTTCGCGTAGTCGACCCAGAGCACCCGGGGCCTCGGGTTGTTGGCTGGAAGGTGCTGCTGCAAGCCAGTGGATCGGGCAGCTTCGACAGGAGATGCCCAACGGATGAGGCCCGAATTTCAACTTGGTCGACGAAACGGCGACCCGAGTTCCTCCGGCCGATTGGTTCCGGGAACGACCCGCGCCAGGCCGCAGGACCAAGGTGCCGACACGGGATACCGCCCGGAGACGGTGTCCCGATCCGGCGCGTCGTGGTCGGTTCAGCCCGCGGCGTCGAAGAGTTCGTTGACCTTGTTCCAGTTGACCACGTTCCAGAAGGCCGCAATGTAGTCGCCGCGACGATTCTGGTAGTTCAGATAATAGGCGTGTTCCCATACGTCGAGTCCGAGGAGGGGCGTGCCCAGTTCGGCCTCGGGAACGATCCCGGTCATCAGCGGATTGTCCTGATTCGGGGTGGAGGTCACCATCAGTTTTCCGTCCCGCGCCACCAGCCAGGCCCACCCGGAACCGAAACGTCCGCTCGCAGCCTTGCCGAAGGTCTCCTTGAATCCGTCTACCGATCCGAAATCCCGCTTCAGGGCGGACTCCAGATCACCCGAAGGCGATCCCGCCTTGTCGGGTGATGCCATGACCTCCCAGAACAGGCGGTGGTTCCAGTAGCCTCCGCCGTTGTTGCGCAGGTCCGTCTGCACGGAGGCATCGTCGACCTCGGCAATCTTGGAGAGGATGGTTTCGACCGAAACGTCTTTCCAGTCGGCCATGGGCGCCAGGGCCGAGTTGAATTTCGCGGTGTAGCCGGCGTGGTGTTTGCCGTGGTGAATGGTCATGGTCCGCGCGTCGATGTGAGGAGCCAGAGCGTCTTCGGCATAGGGAAGGGCCGGCAGTTCGAACTCGGGACCGCCTGCCGCCTCGGCGAAGAGCCGGGAACCAAAGAACAGAGAGGATGCAGAGGCCGCGGTTGTGGTGAAGAAATGACGTCGATTCATGGGAATGATGGGGTTGTTGGTTCGCTTGTGTCGCGATAAACCTAATCGTCATCGAGGGTCCCGCAAGACCCGATGTGAGCGGGGACGAGGAATCGGCCTGGCGCAGCGGAACCGCGAATCTCTCCTTCCTCCCCGGGCCGACAGGTCCTATCCTGTCATCCATGGCCGCTACCGAAATTCTCTCCCATCTTTTTGCCGACGACGGGGTGTTTCCCAACAATGCCACGCTGCCGCTCCTGCTCTACCGGGGCGTCTTCGATAACCCCGGCCCGGAGGAGATCGCCTCGATCTTTCGCCGGAACCGGTGGGACGGCTGCTGGGTAAACGGGATCTTCGACTGGCACCACTACCACAGCAACGCCCACGAAGTGCTCGGCTGTTTTGCCGGTTCGGCCCGGGTGCGCTTCGGCGGACCGGGGGGCGAGGATTTCACCCTGGCGGCGGGCGATGCGGTGGTCATTCCGGCCGGAGTGGCCCATTGCAATAGGGAGCAGACGGCGGATTTTCGCGTCGTCGGCGCCTACCCCGCGGGACAGAGTAACGACCTGCGCGACGGCACACTGGGCGAGCGCGAGGAAGTCCTGCCCAGGATTCGTGCGACTCCCCTGCCCGAGCACGACCCGTTGCTGGGAGGAGAGGGCGTCCTGCTGCAGCACTGGAACCCCGGGAAGGACGGCGCCATCCCGTGACGGGATTTCGATTGGCGCGGGGGTCTCTCCCGTGTTTCGGTTCTCACCTCATGCGTTCGCCCATCGCAGTCCTTCCCGCCGTCCTGGCGTTCATCGTCCTTCTCGGTCCCGCCTTCGCGGAAGAGCGGCCACCGAACATTGTCTACATCCTCGCCGACGACCTCGGCTACGGCGATCTCGGCTGCTACGGGCAGGAGACCATACCAACCCCTCGGCTCGACCAGATGGCCGCCGAAGGCATGCGATTCACCCGGCACTATTCCGGGTCCACCGTCTGCGCCCCGTCCCGCTGCGTGTTGATGACGGGACTCCACACGGGGAATTGCACCGTGCGGGGCAACAATCCCGTGCTGCTGAAGCCAGGGGATATCACTGTCGCTGAGGTCCTGAAAGATCGCGGATATGCCACCGGATGCTTCGGTAAATGGGGAGTGGGCCACCCGCCCGCGCGTGACGAGCCGAACCGGCAGGGTTTCGACGAGTTCTACGGCTATGTGAACATGTTTCACGCCCACAATTTCTACCCCGAGTTCCTCATCCGGAACGGACAACTGGAGACACTGCGCAATGTGACCGAACCCGTCTGGATGGAAGACCCCGAGAGGCGACTGGGAGGCCCGAAAGAGGGCAGCGGGGTAGCTGAGGTGAAGCGGGATTACGCCCCCGACTTGATCACCACCGAGGCGCTGCGGTTCATCGAAGAGCATCGCGACCGTCCCTTTTTCCTCTATTTCGCCCTCAACGTGCCGCACACGAACAACGAGGCCGGGAGATCTCCCGACCGCCACGGCATGGAGGTGCCCGACTACGGGGAATTCGCCGACCGGGACTGGCCCGAACCGGAGAAGGGTTTCGCCGCCATGATCCGGAACATGGACCGCGACGTAGGCCGGCTCCTCGATCTGCTCGAGGAACTCGGTCTCGCCAGAGACACCTTCGTCATGTTCTCCAGCGACAACGGCCCCCACCAGGAAGGGGGACACGAGATGGAGTTTTTCGACTCCAACGGCGACCTGAACGGGAAGAAACGCGACCTCACCGAGGGCGGCGTGCGCGTTCCCACCATTGCGTGGTGGCCTGGCACCGTGCCCGCCGGCAGCGAGACCAACCTGCTATCGGGTTTCCAGGATTTCCTGCCCACCGCCGCGGAGATCGCGGGCGCCCCCGTGCCCGAGGGACTCGACGGCATTTCTCTGCTGCCCACCCTGACCGGGGGCGAACAGGAGAAAAGGCACGAATTTCTCTACTGGGAATTCCTCGAACGCGGCGGGAAAAAGGCCGTCGTGACCGAGCGGTGGAAGGCGATCTACCGCAACACGCTGAATCCCCGGAAGACAACCTTCGTCCTCTACGACCTGGAAGAGGATCCCGGCGAGACGACCGATGTCTCGGAACAGTTTCCCGAAGTGACCGCCCGCCTGCAGCGGGCCATCGAGGAGTCGCATACTCCACCGGACGACGGTCCGTGACAGGCTCCCCCCGGCAGCATCGTTTCCCTTCATGAACAAGGCAGTGATTGTGTCCCGTTACGGCATGGGCGTCGGCGACGAGGGTCTCGCCATCCTCCTGCTCCGCCGCTATCTCAAGGCAGACGTCGACAGCGGCGAGCCCGCCACCCGCTATGTTTTCTACAACGGAGGCGTGCAAGCGGCGCTCCGGGACGCGGAGACCCTGGACCTGCTCCAGCAGCTCGAGAAGCTGGGGGCCACCATTCTCCTCTGCGGCACCTGCCTGGACCATTTCGGTCTCGCCGACCAGATTCAGGTGGGACAGAATGCCTGCATCGGCGACGTCAGGGAATCGATGGCGATGGAGCGGGTCGACTACCTGTGACCAAGTTTCCGAAACGCCCGGCAAAATTCACTCATAGCCCTCGGACAACATGACCACGATCCACCGAAACCTCATCCCTTTGATCCCCCTGCTTTTCCTCGCGGGGTTCCCCGCCGCCCTCGCGGACGACTGGCCATCCTGGAGGGGCCCCTCGCACGATGGCAGTCGACCCGGTGGGGAGTACCCGGTGAAATGGAGTGTGGAATCCGCAGCCTGGGCCTTTCCCCTGCCCGGCAAGGGGGCTTCGTCGCCCGTGGTGTGGAAGGACCGCATCTTCCTGACCTGCCCCGATGACGGGTCCGACACCGCGATGGCGCTGGACCTGGAGGGCAACCTGATCTGGCAAACCCGGATCGGGGCGGCGAGGGATCCCAAGCACAAAACGTTGGGAACGAGCAGCAATGCTTCTCCCGTCACCGACGGAACCGGGGTATTCGTCCACTTCAAGAGCGGGAACTTCGCCGCCCTCGAAATGGACGGTTCCATTCGCTGGAAACGCAACCTGGCGGACGAATTCGGCCCCCAGGAACTCTACTGGGATCAGGGCAGTTCACCCGTCGTCATGGGGGACCTGGTCATCCTCCCCCGGCTGCACGCAGGCGATTCCTGGGTCGCGGGCTTCGACAAGGCCACCGGGGAATTCGCCTGGAAAAGCGAACGCAATTACGAGACCCCTCCCGAGAACGACAACGGCTACACCACGCCCGTTCCCCTCCGGCACGGCGACCGCGATGCCGTTCTCATCTGGTGTTCGGATCACCTCACCGCCTACGCGGCGAACGACGGGACCCTGCTCTGGTCCTGCGGCGGTTTCAATCCGAGGGCGATGAAGTTGTGGCCCCCCATCGCGACTCCGGTCCTCGCCGACGGTATCGCCATCGTGCCGGTGGGCAGGGATGACAGGATGCAGGCTGAGGTACACGCGGTGCGACTGGGCGGTGAGGGCGACGTCACCCCAACCCACCGGCTCTGGAAACGGGACGATTTCGGAGTCTTCGTGACCAGCCCGGTCGCCTACGAGGGCAGGGTGTATCTGCTTCGCCACAAGGGAAAGGTGGTCTCCCTCGATCCCGCCACGGGCGAACCCCACTGGACCTTCCAGCTCCCCCGGGATGCCGCACCCTACTACGCGTCTCCCGTTATTGCCGGAGGAATCCTCTACGCCGCCCGCGAGGACGGCATGGTGTTCGCTGGTCGCGTGGGCGATTCGTTCGAGCTGCTCGGTGAGAACGAGATGGGCGAACAGATCCTGGCTTCCCCGGTGCCCTTCGACGGCAAACTCCTCATTCGCACGTCCCAAAATCTGTATTGCATCGATTAGGAAACCCGCCGCGACCCACTTTCCTCGCCGGGTCCGCGATGAAGGATGTTCCACGGCTTTCCGGCAAGTCGGCGCGGTGGTTTGGTGGACAGAAAAACAATGACTCCCGACGCCATTTTTTCTGTCGTCAACACCACCGCCCTGGTCGCCTGGCTGTTCCTCATCGGCGCCGCTCGCTGGCTGCCCCGGGCCTTTGCCGTGGTCCGTTACGCGGTGCCCCTTTTCTTTGCCGCGGTCTATGTGTTCTGCCTTTTCACCGGGGAGAAACCCGAGGGCGGCGGCTTCCGCACCCTGGAACAGGTCACCGCCCTGTTCACCAGCCAGTGGGTCATCCTCGGGGGGTGGATCCACTACCTCGCCTTCGATTTTTTCGTGGGCTGCTGGATCCTGGAAAAGTCGAAAAAATCGGGAATTCCCCACTGGCTCATCGTCATCCCGATGATTTTCACGTTCATGCTGGGCCCGGTCGGCCTGGCCCTGTTTCTCCTGCTCCTCGGAGTGCGGAACCGGTTTTTCGCCTCGGACCATCCTTCGCCGGCAAAACCATGAAATGTCTTTTCCCCGCCGCACTCTGCTGGGTCCTCGCCGTGCCCAGTGTCGGAGAAGTGGTCCAGGTATCCAACACCGCGGAACTGGTCCGGGCGATCGACGGTGGAGAGGAGGGCACGGAGGTCCGGATCGCGCCGGGAACGTACGAACTCGCCGCCCCCCTCGAACCCAAGACCGGAATGAAACTGATCGGCTCCGGCATCAGGGATACGGTGATCACCCACCAGCCCGCCTGGAAACCTTCGCGGGAATTCATCCCCGACTCGGAGGTCAACCTGAAACGGCTCGATACCCAAGCCTATCTGATCCGGATCCGGGACAGAGCGACGGATGTCGCCATCTCCCACCTCACCCTGCGAGGTCCGCAGATGCACGGGGCGATCTTCGGCTCCGGCAACGAGAGACTCCACCTGCACCACCTGCTCATCGAGGACACGCTCTACTGCGGGGTGAGAACTTTCTCCTCGAAAAATGCCCGGATTCACGACTGCGAATTCGTCGACGCCGGAGGGAGATGGAAAAGGGGCGGTCTAGCCGGAACCGACGGCGGTATCTCCGGCGGGGCCATCTTCGTCACCTGGATGTCCGACAGCGAGGTTTCCCACAATCGCATCCGTCGCACGAAGGAGGGCGGGGAACACAACAAATTCGGGATCAAGGGACGGGGCGGGAAACGTCTCCGGATTCACCACAACACCATCGAGGTGAATTTCGCCATCGAGTTTCCCTTCGACGGAGCCGACGGGTTCGAAATCGACCACAACATTCTCCAGGGCGTCGTCTCCATCCCCAAGTACGCCGGAGGCAACGTTCCGGAGAGCGGCGTCACCTTCGACATCCACCACAATTACTTCACCACCAGCTACGCCATCGAATTCGTGCGCAACGGGGTCGCGATCCACCACAATCTCTTCGATTTCAGCACGGAAAACGACGGTGGAAATCTCATCTCGGGCTTCGGCAGAGCTGCCGCCCCGGGTCCCGCCACGTTTCACAACAACCTGGTGAGCAATCCCGGGCGCGGTGTCATCTGGATCAACGACCCCTACGACAACCTCACCGTGCGAAACAATCACATCATCGCCCGGCCTACCGCGACTCCCCGCCTCTCGGGACTTTTCGGCCTGAACCGGACCAGCGATTTTGCCACGATCCGGTTTCTCGACAACCTCATCGAGTGCCACACGACGTCCCGTCCCCTTTTCCGCAACGAGGAGAGCTACGGAGCAGAAATGCGCAACAACAGATTGATCCAGGTGAGCGATGCGGATCGCCTGAACAACCCGGCCACGGGCGATCCGGTGGGCCCGGAACACCCCCTCCACTTCCGCTGCGGGGTGCACGGCGAACGGTTCGTCGACGGATGGGAAGTGAGTCCGGCCGTTCCGATTCCCTGATCGACCGCTCCGCCCGGGGGAGATCTTGAAGAAAAAAAGACTCCGCATCCAGAGATGCGGAGTCTCGAAGAATGAATGTTGTTCGGTCTGAACCGGTTAATTTGATTCGCCAGAGGCCGGGGCGGGTTCCTCCTCCACCAGCTTCTCCGCTTCCTTCTTGACCTGTTCGGCGGCCTTCTTGGTGGCCTCGGCAGCCTTCTTGGTTCCCTCGACGGTGGCTTCCTTCACGTCGCCGGCCACTTCCTTGGTTTTGTCGGCAGCCTTCTTGGTTCCCTCGACGGTGGCTTCCTTCACGTCACCAGCCACCTCCTTGGTCTTTTCCACGGCTTTCTTGGTTACCTCGGCGGTTGCCTCGGCGGCTTCCTCGGAAACCTCCTTCGTTTTCTCCACCGCTTTCTCCGCGTCCTCTTTGACGCCCTCTACGGTCTGTTCACAACTCGTCGCAAAAAAAAGCACACAAGCAGCGAGTCCCAGAATCCAATTACTCTTTGTTTTCATATTATCAGCATTGATGAATGGTTACACCAGGAGTTGATTCCAGTATGTTGGACAAATCAAGTGAAGAGATCGTTGAATTGACCCGCGAGGACCCGACGGGGCCCTCAGATTTTTCGTTATCGGCGGCCGGGTCGGTGTGCTAGGGTTCCCGCTCCATCGTCATCCATGAGCAAGAGTCTTTTCGAGAAGGTATGGGAATCACACGCGGTTCGGACGCTCTCCAACGGTCAGACCCAGCTCCTCATCGGCACCCACCTGATTCACGAGGTCACCAGCCCTCAGGCTTTCGGCATGCTTCGCGACCTGGGGCTACGAGTGAAATTCCCTCACCGCACTTTCGCCACGGTGGACCACATCGTTCCCACGCGGGATCAGGTGGAACCGTTCCAGGATCCTCTCGCCCAGGAGATGATCCTGGCCCTGCGACGGAACTGTGAGGAGTTCGGGATCACCTTTTTCGACATCGGCTCGGGCAAACAGGGCGTCGTCCACGTAGTGGGCCCGGAGCAGGGAATCACTCAACCGGGCACCACCATCGCCTGCGGTGATTCGCATACCGCCACCCACGGCGCCTTCGGCGCGATCGCCTTCGGCATCGGCACCACCCAGATTCGCGACGTCCTCGCCACCCAGACCATTTCGCTGGGCAAACTGAAAGTGCGCCGGATCAATGTGGACGGAACCCTGCCCCCGGGGGTTTACGCCAAGGACGTGATCCTCCACATCATCAAGAAGCTCGGAGCCAAGGGCGGCATCGGCTACGCCTACGAATATGGCGGCGAGGTGTTCGACCGGTTTTCCATGGAAGAGCGGATGACGGTCTGCAACATGTCCATCGAGGGCGGCGCCCGCTGCGGGTATGTCAATCCGGACGAGACCACCTTCGCCTATCTGCAGGGCCGACCCTACTCGCCCCGGGGAGCCGCCTGGGACGAGACGGTGGAGAGGTGGAAGGCCTACGCCTCCGATCCGGACTGTCGCTACGACGACGTGGTCGATATCCGGGCCGAAGAAATCGCTCCCTCGGTCACCTGGGGCATCTCGCCCGATCACGGCATCTTCGTCACCGAAAACATTCCGGACCCCGCGACCATAGCCGATCCGGACCAGCGGAGCAGCGTGGAGGAGGCCCTGGCCTACATGAAGCTCCCCCCGGGCCAGCCGATCGCGGGCACGCCGGTGGACGTCTGTTTCATCGGCAGTTGCACCAACGGCCGTCTCTCCGATTTCCGCGAGGCGGCCAGGTTGCTCGAGGGAAGAAAGGTGGCACCGGGCATCACTGCCATCGCCGTCCCCGGTTCCGAAATCGTGGCTCATCTCTGCGAGCAGGAAGGCATCGCCGACATCTTTCGGGACGCGGGATTCGAGTGGCGGGGCGCCGGATGTTCCATGTGCCTGGCGATGAATCCGGACAAGCTGGTGGGCGATCAGATCTGCGCCAGTTCGAGCAACCGGAATTTCAAGGGCCGTCAGGGCAGCCCCATCGGCCGAACCATCCTGATGTCTCCCGCCATGGTCGCCGCCGCCGCGGTGAGAGGAGAGGTTTGCGACGCGAGGGAAGTCTTCGACGTCGCGGCTTCCGTATGAGATAAGAAAAAGAAACAGGGAACCGCGGCAAGATTGAAATGGCTACCGTTGCTGCCTTCCGGCCCTGGCGGGATTCACCAGCCAAAATTCCACGGCCCCTGAACGGATGAGGTAACCCCATTCCGCACGAAACTCAACCGAGAACTCGACCATGACCCAGACGAGCTTTGATCCGGAAACCCTTCCCGACGCCGGGGGCCACTTCGGGTCCTTCGGTGGTCGCTTCGTTCACGAAACCCTGGTCGCGGCGCTCGACGATCTCACCGCGGAATACGAGAGAGCGCGCCGGGACCCTGCCTTCGATGCCGAACGCCACCGACTCCTCGGGGAATTCTGCGGCCGGCGGACTCCGCTCTACTTCGCCGAGCGCTGGACGGAAAAGATCGGGGGAGCGAAAATCTACCTCAAGAGGGAGGACCTCCTCCACACCGGCGCCCACAAAATCAACAACGCGCTGGGACAGGTCCTCCTGGCCAAGCGACTGGGAAAAAACCGCATCATCGCCGAGACCGGAGCCGGTCAGCACGGGGTGGCCACGGCCACGGTGGCGGCCCGCTTCGGGCTGGAATGCGTCGTCTACATGGGTGCCGTGGACATGGAAAGGCAGAAACTCAACGTGGTGCGGATGCGCCTTCTCGGAGCCGAGGTTCGCGGCGTCGAGGCAGGCCAGCGAACGCTCAAGGAGGCCGTCAACGAAGCTCTGCGCGACTGGGTGACCAACGTGCGCACGACCCACTACATCCTGGGCAGCGCTCTGGGCCCCCACCCCTACCCCATGATGGTGCGCGATTTCCACCGGGTGATCGGCCTGGAGGCGAGAGAACAGATCCTGGAGAGGGAGGGGCGCCTTCCCGACGTGCTCCTGGCCTGCGTGGGCGGGGGCAGCAACGCGATCGGCCTCTTCCACCCCTTCCTGGGCGACAAGGTGCGCATGATCGGCGTCGAGGCCGGAGGTCACGGCATCCGCAAGGGCGATCACGCGGCCCGGTTTCAGGGCGGAAAACTCGGCGTGCTCCAGGGGACCAAGACCTGGCTCCTCGCCGACGATGACGGTCAGATCGAGTTGACCCACTCGGTCTCGGCAGGCCTGGATTACGCTGCCGTAGGCCCCGAGCACGCCTACCTGCAGGATACAGGGCGGGTGGAATATACCTTCGCCACCGATGACGAAGCCCTCGCCGCCTTCCGCGAACTGTCCCAGACCGAGGGCATCATCCCCGCCCTGGAAACCGCCCACGCCCTGGCCTATGCGGGCAAACTGGCCGCGCAGATGACTCCCGACCAGATCGTCCTGATCAATCTCTCGGGCCGGGGAGACAAGGACGTGGAACAGGCCGCGAAATACCTTTTGGGCGATTCGGACGGGGAGCACAACGCTACCTGATAAAGCTTGATATTCAGGATAAGTTAGAAATAGTGCCGGTGATGGGCTTTTTTCCTTTTCGGCAGCGTTTCCTTCTCTGGCTCCTCTGCCTGCTCTCGGCCAGTGCTGCCGGTGTCTCGGGTGCCGACGGAGAAAGGATTGCCGATCGACTGGAGTGGCCACCGGTGTTCGAGCGCCAGTTCGGCAATCCGGTGATCGTGATGCGGCCGGCGCTCAGCGATCGCTGCGAGGTAAAGTTTTTCCCCGTGGCCGGCCGGATCGCCGTTCCGCAGTCGGGGGGTAAGGGCGTCTCCGACAATAGCGATCGGCTGCTCATGGACTTTTTTCTGGGACGCATCTGGGAACGGTATCTCGCTCCCGAATCGCTCCCCAGAAACGATCGGAGGATGAACATGGAGGAGCTGATCCCGATGAGCCGCGAACGCTTTTTTGAAATCGGCCGTTGCCGCTTGGCCGGTCGATCCTCGGGCTGTCCCTCAGCCGACGCCTGGTGGCAGGTGCGCATGGGTCAGCCCCTGTCAGTGAGTCGCACCCACCTCATGGCGCTCTGTTCGATCTCGTGGGACGAACCCGACCGGAACAACAGGGGGCACTATTCCTTCGCCGTGCGCCGTCGCGGGGGCGATCCCGGGGGAGACGTCATCCTCGACTTCCGTGCGGCCTGGGATCTCGACCGGCGGCCCACGCTGGGCGAGGCATTCAACCGAGACGACGAACTGCAGTTGGAATCCATACGGGAGAATCTCTACGACTGGCTCTACACCCAGACCGAGCACCGGAATTGCAACGTGAGCGCAACTTTTACGGCGATTCACTGCGAGCAAATCCAACTGATCCGGGCCTTCGGCGACGAGGCTCGCCAAGCCGGACCTTTTCGCCTTGTTCAAAAAAACTGCGCCTCTCTGGGGGTTCGTTTCATGAATCGCCTGCTCCCTCTCGACCAACCGCTGTCGAGCCCGGTGGTCGACCTGCCCCTTCGGGCCATCGATGAGACTGCGGAGAGATTTGGGGGAAAACGGGGCGTGGTCGAGATTGCCGACGTCACCGAGGAACGGGGTAACCGCCCCTCCAACAGCAACCATCTGCGCCCCGCCAAGCCGAGCCGGGAGGCGAGCCGCCCCTACCAGATACTCCTCCAGGTGGAAGGAATCAACTAGCCGAAGCGCTCACCGGCAGCCATCCGATCTCGTGCAGAAAAGCCTCGAGTTCCCGCATCGTCGCCACGAAATGCCGATTCTTCCTGCGATTGTTTTTGGCGTTGAAAAACCCGTGCCCGGCTCCCTCGAAGGCACTCAGCCGAATCTGGTGACCGGCGGCGTTCATCTTCTCCGTGAAAATCCGGGCCGTGGCGAAGGGGACCAACCGGTCGGAGGTTCCGTGGAAGACGATGCCGGGCAGATTCCCGGGTTTCACGTGATGCGCCGGTGAGAGCTCGATGGGAGGTGCTCCCACCCGCTTCTCCAGGGAGCGGGACAGCAATTCGAGATTCCAGCTCTTCTTCAAGCCCTCGATCGGAGCCAGGACACAGGCGGGATTGAAAAGGAAGAGCGCGTCGGGCGCGGCGTCCCGGTTTTCCTCCCGCTCTGCCCCGACGGTGGCGAGACACGCCGCGAGGTGGCCGCCCGCGCTGCCACCTCCGGCTGCCACCCGGCCGGGATCGATGCCCAGTTCGGCCGCGTGATGACGCACCCAGCGCACCGCGTCCCTCGCATCCGCCACGCACTCCCGAACCGATGTCCCATGACGCGAACTCACCCGGTAATCGGCCGTCATGGCGACGAATCCTCGCTCGGCGAGGAATTCGCATTGTTGCTGGAATTGTCCCGGGTTCCCCCGGCTCCAGCCGCCGCCGAAAAAGAAGATCGCCGCCGGTCGTCGGTCTTCCGGAGTCCAGTCTCCGGGTTTGAATAGATAGATTTTTAGTTCGCCCTGCGGAGTCTGTTTGTAGACCCGCTGCTCGAGTCCGGGAATCCCTAGGGGAAAATACCCGCCCTCATCACCGAGGACCAGCCAGCCC
>CAZLUZ010000011.1:40714-42951 GCA_964562825.1 uncultured Akkermansia sp. | reverse complement strand
GGATGTCGTAGGGGGGATTCCAGGTATTCTCCCAGACCTGGCGCACCAGATGTTCGGGTCCGGCCTCGCCATTCAAGGCATCCAGCGCTTCCAAAATTCGCGTCGGCTCGGCCCGAAGGCGATAGTTTGCGTCGACAAAGGCATAGGTGATCTCGCCCGAAGGAGCGATGACATAGGTCGGGGTAAGGGGCAGCCTACCCTTCTTGCCATTCCGCTCCTCCAATTTGGCAAAACTCTCATACAGGTCGGTGATGAAGGTGAGGTCGAAAACCAGCCCGTAGCGCTCCGCCACGGCGAGACCGACGTCGCTGAGGACGGGAAAGGGAACCCCATTCTCCTCTGCCGTCTCCGCAGCCGGCTCGGGCAGTTCGGGGGTCAGGGCAACCAGGGTCGCACCTCGCTTCTCGAACTCCTCCTGCTTTTCCGCCAGGGCACGCAAGGCGATGTTGCAGTAGGGTCACCACCCGCCGCGATACCAAGTGAGAACCACCGGCCCGCGCTCGAGAAAGCCGGCGAGGCTTTTCTCCTCACCCACGTGGTTTTTCAAGGTGAAATCCGGCGCCATGTCGCCCACCTTTTTCGCCTTGGCGTAAATTCCCGAATCCGAAACCTCGTCGAGGTGACGCATCATTTTCTCGCGCGTTTCTGCGGGCATCTGGCTCTGCGAAGCCCGTGCCTCGAGTTGCTCTCGGAGGGTTTGCTGCGCAGTGCCGTCCTCGCCTGAAGCGAGGCCGAAAACAAGGCCGAGGGAGAAGATCAAGAGTGATGGTTTCATGGGGTGGGATGGTGGTGGTTTCGAGGATGACTGATGGAGTAAGTTCGGGAGTCTCTCGTCGAAAGTGGACGGTTCCCTCCGAGATTCATTACAGACCGGAGCGAAGAATCCAAGATCGGGCGCCTTTCCCATTGTCCCGACCGACTCTCCGCTCTAGGGTTTCGGGAGAATGGACTCCCTAAATACCTTCCTCTCGGCTCTCGAGAACATGGATCCGCTCTACTTGGTGGCGGGTGCGTGTCTTCTCGTCGCCCTCGCCATCTTTCGCCTCGCCGGAGCTGTCTCGGGACGTCTCGGTCAACTCCGGGGGGAAGTGCGACAGGCAGCCGAGAACATCACCGTGGCCGACGCCGCACGCAAGCGGGAAGCCACCCTGGCCGCGGTCCGCCGGTTCGAGTCGGACCCCGAGGTGCGGGAGGCGGTTCGCCATATCTGGCACAAGACGAGGACCCCGGAAGGCACGGACTACTCCCGGCTCGATGCGGAAGACCGCTTTCACGTGCTCTCCTACCTGAATTATCTGGATGGTATTGCCGTGGGCCTGAAGCAGGGCATTTTCGACGACACGGTGGCCAGGGATTACCTCCAGCATGTCGTTCACAAGAGCGTTCACGGACTGCTCCTCGAGGAACCGGGCGAGACCTGGAAGGCGGGCCCGCCCCTCGTCGATCCGGAAAAATTCACCAACCTCATCCAGTTGCAGAAGCAGTGGTCTGCCGAGGAGGTGCACCCCCTGTTCCGTATGATCGGTCACGGCGTGACCCGGGGAAGGTAACGCTTCCGGCATGATGTCGGCACGCCGGGGGATGCCACCCGCATCCCGGCTCCTTACGTAGAATTTTTCAGTCCGTTTGTAATCGCGACTCGGATCGCGCGAGACAAATTCCTGAGATTTCTAACCCCAAAACCTAACCGAACTACTGCAATGATTACCTGGGTTCTCCTGTTTGCCGGTTCCCTGGCGATTTCCTTCTGGGCGATGTCCCGCGTCAAATCCGCCATGAGGAAATACAGTGAGGTGCCTGTCGCATCGGGACTCACCGGAGCCGAGGCGGCTCACCGGATCCTGCGTCAGGCCGGAATCACCAACGTCGAAATCCGCGCCCAAAACACTCCCATGGGAGATCACTACGATCCCATCCACAAACGACTCGTCCTCTCCGCGGAGAATTTCAACGGTCGCTCCGTGGCCGCTCTCGGAGTAGCGGCGCACGAGGCGGGCCATGCCATCCAGGACAAGCAGGGCTACGCACCCCTCAATTGGCGGATGGCCTCGGTGGGGCTGGTCAACTTCGTCAGTCCCCTGCTCTTTCTCGTGCCTTTGATCGCTATCTTCGGACTCATCCCCGGGCAGTTTGCGCTCATCGCCATGGCCTTCGGTTTTGGCGTGATGATGCTCTTCCAACTGGTCACCCTGCCGGTGGAGTTCGATGCCTCGAAACGGGCCCGCGCTCTCTTGACC